>NZ_JABFCI010000029.1:0-7884 GCF_017566105.1 Akkermansia sp. GGCC_0220 | reverse complement strand
TACCTCTTCTTACCTCTTCTTACCTCTTCTTACCTCTTCTTACCTCTTCTTACCTAGTTCTACCTAGTTCTATCTAAAATTTAATAGAACTAGGTAGAATAAAAACTCCATTCCAAATCCGTCCACATTACCTATTTCAAGCTTTCAAAACAACATGGCTTCAGGCACAACATGTGGGTCATGTGGAAAGGCAGATTTTCTAAACCCACCGCTGATCTGGTTCAACGCTACGGCGAATCCGTCTCCTACGACTGGAGGCTCTTCCGCCAGGACATTGCCGGATCCATCGCCCATGCGCGGGCACAGCTCAAGGCAGGCCTGCTTTCGCAGGAGGAATTCAGCGCCATTGAATCCGGCCTGAAGGACATTCTGAAGGACATTGAGGCAGGCAGCTTCACGTGGAGCCGGGAGCTGGAAGACGTGCACATGAACATTGAAAGCGAGCTGACCCGACGCATCGGCGCGCCGGGTGCCAAGCTGCATACCGCACGCTCCCGCAACGACCAGGTGGCTACGGACACACGGCTTTACTGCCGGGCGGAGATTGATGAAATCCTGGAAAAAGTGCGCCATTTGCAGTGCGCGCTGGTCATGAAGGCGAAGGAGTACGCGGACGCCATGATGCCGGGCTATACCCACCTGCAGCGCGCCCAGCCCGTCACGATGGGCCACCATTTGCTGGCTTACGTGGAAATGCTGAACCGGGACGCGGACCGCCTCACGGACTGCCGCAGGCGCCTGAACGTTTCCCCGCTGGGTTCCGGAGCTATTGCCGGTTCCACCATCTGCCTGGACCGCCGCGGGATTGCCGCAGAACTGGGCTTTGACGCCGTAACGGAGAATTCCATGGATGCCATTGCCGACCGGGATTACATCATGGAAACCCTCTTTGACCTGGCCGTGATCGGCGCCCACCTCTCCCGCATGAGCGAGGACGTCATCCTGTGGTGTACGGCGGAATTCGGCTTCGCCACCCTGTCGGACGCCCATACCACGGGCTCCTCCCTGATGCCCCAGAAGAAAAATCCGGACGTCGCCGAACTTACCCGCGGCAAAACGGGACGCCTGTACGGCAACCTTACTGCCGTGATGGTGGCCGTCAAGGGGCTGCCCCTGACCTACAACCGCGATCTTCAGGAAGACAAGGAACCCCTGTTCGATTCCATTGACACGATTAAGCTGGCCCTGGACGTCAATGCGGAGATGATGGCCGCCATGACGGTCAACACGGCCCGGGCTCTGGAAGCGGCTTCCGATCCCATGCTGCTGGCTACGGACTTGGCGGACTACCTGGTTCGCCGCGGCGTTCCCTTCCGGAAGGCTCACGAACTGGTCGGAAAAGCCGTCGCCATGAGCATTTCCACGGGTACGCCCCTCAGCCAGTTGAGCGACGAACAGTTCGCCTCCATTTCAGACGCGTACGGAACCGACGCGCGCGACGTATTTGAATTGACAAAAGCCTTCGCCCAGCGTACCAACCCGGGGGCTCCCAATTCCGAGAATACCCGCCGCCGCATCGCCTACTGGGAAGACATTCTTTCCAAATAACACTGCCTGCGGGGAGCGGACGGAACAGGAACCTGCCGTCCGTCTCCGCGGCGCGCCTCCGGGTGCAGGAAGGGGACGTTTTACACCCCTCCGGCGGCGGAATTCCACCGCAGCCGGCCAACATCCCGGCAGCCATGTTCAGACCTGCTCTCCTTTCCTCTCTCAAGACCTATACCAAGCAAACCTTTCTGGCGGACCTCTTCGCGGGGCTCACCGTCGGCGTAGTGGCCATTCCGCTGGCGATGGCCTTTGCGATTGCATGCGGGCTTTCTCCCACCCAGGGCCTCGTCACCGCCATCGTGGCCGGCTTCCTCATTTCCCTGTTCAGCGGAAGCAAGTACCAGATAGGCGGCCCCACCGGCGCCTTCGTCATCATCATCATGGGCGTGCTGGAACAGTACCACGCGTCCGGACTGCTGGTCTGCACGCTGATGGCGGGCCTCTTTCTCATTATCCTGGGCTTCTGCCGCATGGGGGCGCTTATCCGCTTCATTCCATTCCCCGTCACCACGGGATTTACCTCCGGCATTGCCGTGGTGATTTTCTCCACGCAGATCAAGGACATCTTCGGCCTCACCATCACGGAAAAAATCCCCGGCGACTTCATTGAAAAATGGGCGTGCTACTTCAACTACTTCCACACCATCAACTGGGCGGCGCTGGCGCTGGCCGTCGGCACCGTCGCCATCACCCTGCTGAGCCGCCGCTTCTGGCCCAGGGTGCCGGCCATGCTGGTGGGCATGCTGGGCATGACCGCCGTTTCCGTAGCCTTCTCCCTGCCCGTAACCACCATCGGGCAGGCCTTCGGCAGCCTTCCGAACACGCTTCCCCTCCCTTCACTGCCCCACATTGAATGGCACAACCTGGGGGCGCTGACGGCTCCGGCCTTCACCATCGCCCTGCTGGCGGCGATTGAATCCCTGCTGAGCGCCTCCGTGGCGGACGGCATGACGGGAGGACGCCACAAACCCAATATGGAACTCATTGCCCAGGGAATCGGCAACATCGGGTCCGCCCTGTTCGGCGGCATTCCGGCCACCGGGGCCATCGCCCGCACCGCCACCAACATCAAGGCGGGGGCCAAAAGCCCGGTTTCCGGCATGATTCACGCGGTGACCCTTCTTGCCATCCTGATGGCCTTTGCCCAGTACGCGCAGCAGATTCCTCTGGCCGTGCTGGCGGGCATCCTGACGGTGGTGTGCTACAACATGAGCGAAATGCACACGTTCAGCCGCCTGCTGAAAGGGCCGCGGCAGGATGCGGCGGTGCTGGTAATCACCTTCCTGCTGACCGTCTTTGTGGACCTGGTCGTGGCCGTGGAGGTGGGTGTGGTGCTCGCCGCCCTGCTCTTCATGGGCCGCATGGCCCAGATCAGCGACGTTTCCGCCATTAAAAACGAGCTGCTGGACAACGACGAGGAAGACGACGAAGACCGTTCTACGGCCAAACTCAGCATTCCGGAAGGCGTGGAAGTTTTTGACGTGAAGGGCCCCTTCTTTTTCGGCGCCGTGGAACAGTTCAAGGACCAGGTGCTGGAAACGCTGGAGCACGATACCAAGGTAGTCATTCTGCGCATGCGCCTGGTTCCCGCGCTGGACGCCACCGGACTGAATGTTCTTTCCGACTTCTGCCATCAGTGCCGGGAGCACGGCTCCACCCTGCTGGTCTGCGGCGTGCAGCCGCAACCCCTGGATGTCATCCGCCACGCGCCCTTTTACCGGGAGCTGAAACGCTACAACATCTGCGAGAATATTGACGCCGCCCTGAACCGCGCCCGCAAGATCATCAACGGTCCCGCGCCCAAACACCTGTAACGGCGGCTACTCTCCCCGTGCGGCCAGGTAGGCCGCGCCCCATTCATTCATGGCTTCCAGTACGGGCAGCACGCTCCTGCCGAAGGCCGTCAGGGAATATTCCACCCTGGGCGGAATGACGGGGTACGCCTTGCGTTCCACTAATCCGTCCGCCTCCAGCTCCCGAAGCTGCTGGGTGAACATCTTGGTGGTGGCCTCCGGGATCAGGCGGTGCAGCTCGTTAAACCTCACGGGAGCCTTCTGGTAAAGATGCCAGAGGATGACAATCTTGTACTTCCCGCCGATCAGGGAAAGCGTGACGCCGCAGGGGCAACGGTAGGAGGATGAAGGTTTTTTCATCGTTACAGTATCTTTTTTGACACTATATTACAAAATAGTGCCTACTTGTCAAAAACTCCCTGTCTCCCTATGCTGGCGGGAATTCCAATCCACACAGCCATGAAACTGACCATCGACCAAGACAAGTGCATCCACTGCCATTTATGTGAAAAAGCCTGCTTCCTGACCCGCTTCTGCGGCTTCGATTCCCTGGAAGGAGCTGCGGAACAATACTGCATCGGCTGCGGCCATTGCGTAGCCGTCTGCCCGCGGCAGGCCATTACCCACTCCGGAGTAAAAAGCACGGAACCCATAGGCCCCGTTCCGGGCGAAGCGGAAGTGCTGAACCTGCTGATGAAAACCAGGAGCGTACGGCACTTCAAACCGGACCCCGTCAGCCGGGAAACGTGGAACGTCCTGCGCCGCGCGGCGGAATACTCCCAGTCCGGCCTGAATGCCCAGAGCATCCGCCTGACGGCGGTGGAAGACCCGGATACCCTCTCCGGCATCAGAAAGGCCCTGCTCCGCATGTACGACAAGCTGGAAAGGCTGGCCGCCTTCCCCGTCACCCGCCTGGCCGCCCGGCTGTCCCTCTCCCCGCAGGATTACCACGCCGTCATCTCTGAAACCGCTACACAGCCCCTGCGCAGGCAGGCGGCGGAACGGGGGGAAGACCCCGTACTGTACGGCGCCCCGGCCCTGCTCCTGCTGACCGGCCCGGCGTCACAAACCGCGCGGGAAGACGCTACGGTCCTCTCCCAGAATATCATGCTGGCCCTGACCGCGCTGGGGCTGGGGAGCTGCTACATGGGCGGCTTGGTCCTGGGATGCAGGGTTTTCAAGTACAAGCCGCTTCTCCGCGCCCTGGATTTGCCGAAAGGCCACGCGGTCCATCAGGCCCTTGTGCTGGGGACGCCCACCGTACAGCTCAAACGCATGCCGGAACGGAAGCGCCGTAAAATCAGGTTCCGGTAAGCTTCCCCGTCAACGGTCCGCTTCCTGCTCCTCATAGCGGGAAAGGAGGAAATCCAGGTCTTCCAGCAGGGTCTGGCAGGAACGGTCCCACCGCTTCCTGCCCTGGAGCGCCATCACGCATTCCTTTCTCCCGGTAAAACAGTATTTGGTAATGCCGTGCACCTGCAATTCTTCCACCTGCTTTTTCAGCTCACAGGCAAAAAACAGCCAGAACGGCACGCTTCGGGCAATCTCCGCCACGCTGACCGTCATGGGGGGCGTTTCCTCCTTCAGCTCCCTTGCCAGGTGCGCCAGGCCTACCTCCGTAAGCATGCGGCGCAGGCGTTCATACAGCTCGGACACCTGCATGACGGACAGGTCGCACTCATGCTCCAGATAATAGCGCACAGAGGCCAGCAGGTCATCCTTGAACGGCAGGGTGGTTCCGGCGCGCCGGGCGGCATGTTCCAGGGCATCCGCCAGCCACTGTTCCCCGTACTCGGTGATCAGGCAATCACCAAGCTTGAGCAGCGGTCTGTTGTTTCGGAAGCCGATCATGGAACAGGGAAAAGGGGGAAATTTAAAGGATGGGAAGCTTGCGCTGGAGGGGATCAATCAGCGTCTGGTGGCGCATCTGCGTGATCTCCTGGATGAACTCCTCCACATTGGAAAACTGGCGGTACACGGACACGTAGCGGATGTAGGCGACGGGATCGATGGCGTAAAGTTTTTCAATCACTTTTTTGCCGATCTCGCTGGAGGGAACTTCGCGCAAATGGTCGCGGTGCAATTCGGAAATAATTTCTTCCACGGCGCGGTCCAAGCGGTCCATGCTCACGGGCCTCTTTTCACAGGCCTTCACCAGGCCGCGCAAAATCTTCTCGCGGTTCAGGGCTTCCCGCAGGTTATCTCTTTTTACAACGCGCAGCTCCGTACGTTCAATCTGCTCATAGGTCGTGTAACGGTAATCGCACCTCAGGCACACGCGGCGGCGGCGGATGGTCGTCCCGTCCTTGGACATACGGGAGTCAATGACCTTATCCTCCAAATGACCGCACTGAACGCATCTCATGGCACGACCATACTACTACATAACGCATCCATAAAGGAAAAAGTACGCCAAATATAGTACAGAGGCCTTAATGGTCAGCATCTCCCAACCAAGACTTCCTGTGAATAAGCCGGGGACAAAAATACTCCCGTCCGCGTTTCCGCACGGGTTGACGGAAATTCCGGAATTGTGAATAAGAGGCAGGCAGGCTTCCATGTACTCCGGGTGTGAAGACACATTTTTTATGCTCTCCTCCCACCGGAATAAAAACCGGAAAAGCCCTGAACGGATTCCGGTCCGCGCCAGGGTCGTTCATGGCCGTCCATTACGGGTTCACCGTTCCGCCTTGATTGACGATACTGCCCGCAGCCAGCCTGGCGCCATTCAAATTCAACACAGCGCCGTCTTTGACGAGGACTCTGCCCAGATTCAGGGCCTGCCCCTCCATTCCTTCCAGGGACATTTCCACCTTTCCGGACAAGATCCAGGAACATTTCAAGGAAGCGGGCAGCACCCGTTCCAACACGACGCGGGCCATTCCCTCCGCTCCCCCTCCACCTTCCGCACGAACCACCTGCACTTCCGCCTGTCCGGACAAGCGGACGGGGTGGGCTTTGTCCTGGACCGGTGAGGGCTTGAGTTCCACGGTGGAGCCTCCCGGAATATTCCAGGCCTGACGGCCCGCAAGCTGTACATTTGTCTCCAACTGCAAATTTTTCCCTTCCGCCAGCCGGATGCCTCCCGGCCCAAGCGCCAAACGGTCGCCGGAGCCCCCTCCTTTGCTCTGAATAATCACGGTATTAACGGCGGGGTCCTCCACACGGATGCCGAACAGCTTCACCACGCCCGATACAATGCTGGGTTTTACGGAAGAAGCCAAGTTCCACACGCCTACGTTTTTCCCCGGCATTTTCCGGTTCATCCAGGCATCCGGAGAACCGAGAGGAGCCTCATAACGGCCGCTGCGGACGGAGCCGGCATCCTTCCCGGCCAGACGGGCGGCTTCATAGGCAAAGCGCGCGCCGATGCTGATCTGGGACTGGCCGTTGTAATGCACCCCCATCTGGTCGCCGGCAGTCAGCTTGGGAAGGTCCCTGGTAGGGGCATAGCCCAGGGACGGACGGGAGGCGGCCAGCTCCTTCATCACCTGGTGGGTCGTTTTTCCCTGAACTTCGGTATCGCGCCCTTCCAGGCCGCCGGTAACATTGCCCGTCTCCGGATCGCTTTCATTCTTTCCGGCCCAGTTGGCATTCTCGCCAATGACGGCTCTCTGTGCGGCCAGGGCGGACGTATCCCCGTACGGTTTCAAGTCCGCCGCCAGATTGCCCAGAAGCTCCAGAAAACGGGAAGCGCTCTCCGGCACGGAAGCGCCGATATTGCTTTCCCCCTGCAAATACAGCAGCCCGGCAAACTCCACTTTGGAGTGCTTGGACTTGTCTACCGCGGCACAGGCGTTTTTGACGGCCTGCACCAGCGCCTTGTAAGCCTGGCCGTTCTTTTGCCAGTGGGAATTGTCGCCGCCGTCGCGGGAGGCTTTCACAATGGCCACATCCGCATCCCTGAACCATCCGTTCTTCTCCAGGGTAAAGGCAAACCCGTATTCCGGACCCATGCACAAACTGCCGTTATAGCGCGGCATGGCGGGCCGTACCTGCTCCCAGGACGTGGAGGCTCCGGGGAACACCCCTTCCCTCTGACCGAAGTTCTCATGCCAGTAGAGCGTATTCTTCGGCTCATACTTCTTCAACAGCTCCGGAGAAGCGGGACTGCCCTTCACGGCTCCCAGGGAATTGGATTGGCCCGTCAGCAAAAAAATCTTCAATTCTTTTGCGGAGCATACCGAAACAAGGCACAGGAACAGGAAGGACAGCAGATAGGTCATTTGAGTTACAATTGCGGGAACACAACTATAACTGCCGGAATTTTCCTTTTCAATCGTCAACTGTCGGATATGGGAGCCGGAAGGAGGAGGAAAAGGAAAAGACCAGTTCTTTTTCTATGCTCCCGATGGACAGCATAGCCCCCCTATTAATTTTCTACCGAAGAGCTTGGAGGAAGCAAAGGCGCGACGGCTCGGACAGGCGGCATGCACCAAATGTTCCTCTTAGCTGGAGTAGAAGAAGAGAAGCCTCCATCAAGAAAACGAACAAGCCCCGCCAGTTGAGGAACTGGCGGGGCCTGATGAAAAAAATCCCGGCG
>NZ_JABFCI010000293.1:0-206 GCF_017566105.1 Akkermansia sp. GGCC_0220 | reverse complement strand
AGTGGAACGGTATCTCCTACACATATGTTGTTTTCTGCAAACTCCGCCAGAGCAAAAAAGCAGTTGGAAACTCCGATTACAGTTATTATCGGCAATCCTCCGTACTCAGTAGGACAAAAGTCCGGAAATGATAATAACCAAAATGTTTCCTATCCACATTTAGATCAGTCGCTTGCTAATACTTATGTTGCAAAATCTAAGGCCAC
>NZ_JABFCI010000292.1:0-206 GCF_017566105.1 Akkermansia sp. GGCC_0220 | reverse complement strand
TCCACCATAAAATTCTTTAATAAAATCAGCAATTATTTCGCTCTTGGGAGAATCTACAGTATTTTGAATAATATAATGCTCCCTTCCAACTATTTTGCCATCTCTTAAGAAAAATATCTGTACACAGCTATCTACTTCATCGGATGATATATTTATAAAATCTTCATCTTCAAAATTTCCAGTTATTATCTTTTGCTTTTCTGTAA
>NZ_JABFCI010000291.1:0-206 GCF_017566105.1 Akkermansia sp. GGCC_0220 | reverse complement strand
ATCTCTTTTTCCCATGTTCTTTCTTCTCCTCTCATCCTTCAAGTCTTTTATTTTTGATAGGTTTATCATATCTGTCCGCTTGCTATTTGTAAAATATTCATATATTATATAGTCGATAGTTTAATCCTATAGGTATTTCAATTTTCGTAGAAATGCCCAATCCGGTATGCTATTCACTTTCATGAGGGGAGATTTATTATGCAAAT
>NZ_JABFCI010000290.1:0-206 GCF_017566105.1 Akkermansia sp. GGCC_0220 | reverse complement strand
GAAAATGGAGATCAAATTGCAAAGAAAAAGTTGGCAGAAGCTAATTTAAGATTGGTTGTCAGTATAGCAAAAAGATATGTGGGAAGAGGGATGTTATTTCTGGATCTAATTCAGGAGGGGAATTTAGGACTTATCAAAGCCGCAGAGAAGTTTAATTATAGGAAAGGATTTAAATTCAGTACCTATGCTACATGGTGGATAAGGCA
>NZ_JABFCI010000289.1:0-206 GCF_017566105.1 Akkermansia sp. GGCC_0220 | reverse complement strand
CATTCGTCATGCGCCACAAGAAGGGTTTCCTGATGGCAGGGGTTTTGTTCCTCATTACCTGTATGCTGATGAATACCATGTCCTCCTGCTCCATGATGGCGCAGAGCATCGGTTCCGTTCTCTCCGGCACCACCTATCCGTCGGATGACTCGGAAATGCTGGCGGTGGAGGCAGATTATGCAGCCAGAGAAGCCCAGTTGCAGGAG
>NZ_JABFCI010000288.1:0-206 GCF_017566105.1 Akkermansia sp. GGCC_0220 | reverse complement strand
CTTCTTCTCATCCTCCGCAAAATCAATGGCTCTGGTGGGACAGATCTTCGCGCAGCTTAAGCAGCCGATGCACGCGCTGCTGGGTTCGTCGTAAGGCGTGGATATCTTCTTGGAAGTTCCGCGCATGACGGTAGAGATGGCTCCCGTTCCAAGGCTCGCGCACGCCCTGGCGCATAGTCCGCACATGATGCACTTCTCCCCTTCTA
>NZ_JABFCI010000287.1:0-206 GCF_017566105.1 Akkermansia sp. GGCC_0220 | reverse complement strand
CAAATTGGGTGATGCATATGAAAACAGATTATAAAAAATTAGGAAAACGAATTAAAACAATACGTAAAGAAAGGGCCCTTACTCAGGAAAAGCTGGCAGAAATGACCGGCCTTTCTAACAACTACATAAGTAACATTGAGACAAATAGATCTATACCAAGCATTGATACTCTATTGAAAATTTGTAATTCGCTTGGTGTAACCCCC
>NZ_JABFCI010000286.1:0-206 GCF_017566105.1 Akkermansia sp. GGCC_0220 | reverse complement strand
GTAAAAGGTGCTTCCGGAAATATAGAGACAGGACTGAAAAAATTCGGCGCTATGCTGGGCGATGAAGTGGAAGTAGGATGCGGTTCCGTGCTGAATCCGGGAACCGTGATCGGAAGCTACAGCAACATGTACCCGCTGTCCTCCGTGCGCGGAGTGGTTCCGGCGAAAAGTATTTATAAGAATAAGAATGAAGTGGTAGAGAAAAC
>NZ_JABFCI010000285.1:0-206 GCF_017566105.1 Akkermansia sp. GGCC_0220 | reverse complement strand
AATTTTACCAGGCAAAAATATAGAATTGTTTCTGTAATATCAGTTATCGTAGTATTTCTAATATGGTATATAGGCAGCAAACTTAATTTGTTTAATCCTGTATTTTTGCCATCACCAGGATCTGTTTGGTCCGCATTTATTCAAATCCTAAAAGAAGGATATAAAGGTCATTCTTTATATTTCCATATATTTGCAAGTATGAGAAG
>NZ_JABFCI010000028.1:0-8210 GCF_017566105.1 Akkermansia sp. GGCC_0220 | reverse complement strand
AGGACCAGAACAAGGACCAGAACAAGGACCAGAACAAGGACCAGAACAAGGACCAAGACAAGGACCAAGACAAGGATAACGCCGCGGGCAAGGAAAACAAGAGGGACGAAAATGAAATGAAAAACGCCCAGCTCCCCTCCTCCCCGGAAAAAGACAAGCTGCCTGAAACGCCCGGCATGGAAAAACCGCAGCCCAAGCCGCAGCCGGAAGAGGACAAGCCCGTACCGGTAGCCACGCAAAAGGAAAGCAAGGAGGAAAAGGAACGCCGGGAGGCAAGAGCCATCCTGATGGAACGCAGGGACATTGAACCCGGCTGCCCCGTTCCCCAGCGTTCGCCGGAAATTCCTCCGGACAAGGATTATTAACCCGTTCCGCCCGCATCCACGATGCCAACCCTTCAAACATATCCCGCAACATGATGAAAAAACTGCTCGCCATTCTTTCGCTCTTCTTCTGCATGACCGTCACGCTCATGGCTCAGCAGGTGGTCACCACCTGGCTGTCCGACGCCGTTGTGCCGGGAGAACAAACCCGCCTGTTCATCATCCTGACGGACGGCAGCATCGCCCGCCAGGACCCGCTTCCCAGGGTGAAGGGCGCCAGCCTGCGCTGGGTCAGCCAGGGCAACTATATCCGCTGGCCGGGGTCCCCCAACCAGTCCGCCTTCCTGATGGCCATTGAAGTAACTCCGGACGAAGTGGGCACCGTGGAAATCCCGTCCCTGACCCTGCAAGCCAACAACGGCCGCTCCTATACCACGCTTCCCCAGACGCTGACCGTCTACCCGTACAGCGCCATCAAGTGGAACACGCTGAACCTGAACGGCACTACGGTTCCGTACGGCATGCTGTGGCATGTGGACAACCAGAAGCCCTATGTCCACCAGCCGGACCGCTGCGAACTGAAAATTTATGCTCCGGAATACATTCTGGAATACACGGCGCCCACCATCACCACCTCCAACCTGGCTACATGGCGCTTTGAACCCACGCTGGTGGAATTGCTCCGCGGCCAGCCCCGCGGCTCCGTGCTCTATAAAGGCGTCAACTGGAACGTCATGACCTTCCAGAGCACTCTGTTCCCGCTGCGCGCCGGGGAAGTCACGGCGGCGGGCACTGTCACGGCACGCGCCGCCCTGCCGGAAGCGGACCCCCTCATCGCCAACTTCATCCGCTCGGAGGTGCTGGTGGAAATGTCCATTCCGGAAGTGAAAATCACGGCCCAGGAACTCCCGGAGGGAGCGCCCGCCTCTTTCACCAACGCTGTGGGGGACTTCCGCATCTCCGCCAGCACGGATGCCCGGGACCTCAGCGCCAATGAACCCATCACCGTTAAAATCAAGGTGACGGGCACGGGCAACATCCACAGCATTGCCTGCCCGGCCCTCACGGACGCTTCCAACTGGAAGCTTTACCCGCCCAACAAGCTGGACCCGGGCCAGAACACGCGCTCCATCCAGGGAACCGTGGAATTCCAGCAAATGATGCGCCCGATTGCCCAGACGGACGCCATCCCGCCCTTTGAACTCACCTTCTTTGACCCCAGCACGCAACAGTACAAAACCGTAACCACCTCCCCCATTCCCCTGGAATGGAAAGCCTCCGCCATCACCGGAACGGCGGCCGGCGGAGCCGCTCCCGCCACGCCGCCTCCGGCAGGCACCATTCCGGTAGCGGAAATGACGGACATTTACGGGATCATGCCCGCCGCCGTCATGAACGCCCTCACCGCTCCGGCCCACTGGGGATGGTACTTCCTGGCCTACATCCCCGCCGTCGTCCTGCTGGGCATGGCCCTGATCCGCTACATCCGGAGAGTCCAGAAGGAAAGCTTCACGGCCCGGGAACGCATGCGTTCCTTCCGGAGGCTCTCCTCCACGCCGCGCCAGGCCAGCTCCACGGAATTCCTGCGAGCCGCCGGCAACTTCATTGAATCCTACATTCCTCCTTCCAAGCAGAATGAAGAAATGAAAACCATCCTTCAGCTCCGGGATGACAGGGCGTTCAAGCCCTCCGGCTCTTCAGACGAACTGCCGCACGCGGAACGCCAGCACATGCTCCAGGCCATTAAAAAAGCCATCGCCAAGCTTCCCGTGCTCATCATGGCCGCCGTCCTGACCCTGTCCGTGGCCGGAGCAGCCGGAAACGCCGCGGAAACGGACAACCTGGGCGTGCAGGCCTATGAACAGGGAGAATACGCCAAGGCCATTGACTACTTCAGCAGGGAAAGCAACGATACGGACCTCTCCAAGTCGGAACGCGCCTATGCCAGCTTCGGCATCGGCAACTCCTACTACCGCATGAACAAGCCCGGTCTGGCCGCCCTCAACTACCGCCGCGCGCTGGAACTCTCCCCGTACTTCACGGAAGCCAGATACAACCTGCAATTCGTCGAACGCAAGGAGGGGGCCATCCTCCCCGCCAACACCACGGAAAACCAGTGGCTCACTTACATCAGCCATGATGCGCTCGGCCCCATCTCCATCCTGTCCGGCGCCGTCATGCTCACCTTCCTGGCGCTCCTGACCGTCACCCGCAGGCACGGGGCGCTGCTGACCATCCTGGCCACCCTCAGCGGACTGGTCACCGTGGCGGCCATCATGAACTACATCATGTACCCGGAAACCCCGGAATCCATCCCGGCGGACCGGCTGCTGGTCGTCACCCAGAAAACGCCCGGCAGGCACGCGGCGGACATGAACAGCCCGGCGGTCATCACCCTGCCGGAATCCACCCCGCTCATCCTGCGCGCGGAACGCGGCTCCTGGTACTACGCCAGCACCTTCCAGAACACGCCTGTCTGGATACCCAGGACGGACGCGCAGCCGCTGTAACGCTTTTTATCCCGCCCTCACCATGGGCCGCCCTTCCCGGAACACCGTATTTCCGGAAGGGCGGCCTTTTTTACGGCTGCGTTAAAACCCTCTTCGCAACCGGAAGAGGCTGGAACCAGAAAATGGCAGCACCTCTGATGCACCGTTCATGAGTGTTTTCCTCCCTTTTCCACTATGTGGCACGGAGATTTGCCGCCTTTCCCTGCTTCCTTTTTCCATTTCAAGTAGAAAAAATCTCCGGAAGGGCCCCTTCCGGAGACGCACAGGCGATTCCCCGGTCTCCATGAACAAAAAAAGCCAATGCCCCATCATATCCACAGGGCACGCGTGTATTAAAAACCGTTCGCTGGCGTCCTTCCGCCCCAGTTGACGCAAGGGCTTGCGGCGCTCCTGATGATGCGGGAAAAATCCGTGCGCCCCGTTTCGCCCGCGGGCCGGCCCGCACCATGGCTCACCAGGAATCCAGATGCACCTTCCTGCCCGGAGGCGGAAAAGCCTCGTCCAGCAAATCCACATCCTCCGCAGTCAGCTTAATGGACAAGCTCCGGTAATTCTCCTGAACATGTATGACGGAACCGGCCTTGGGGATAGCAATCATTCCGGGGCGGCGCAGAATCCAGGCCAGCGCGATCTGCACCGGGGTGGCCTCATGCTTCTGCGCAATCTCCATCAGAACCGGATTGCGGGACAGCCGCCCTTCATCCGCAGGCGAATAGGCCATCACGGGAATGTGGCGCTCCCGGCACCACGGCAGCAGGTCGTACTCCACGCCGCGATGGGCCAGATTATAAAGAATCTGGTTGGCGGCGCAGGAGACTCCCCCCGGGACGGCATAAAAACGCTCCATTTCCGGAACATCCATATTGCTGACGCCCCAGGCCTTTATCTTACCCTCCTGCTGCAGCTCAATCATGGAGGCAACCGTATCTTCAATGGGATGGGGACCGCTCCAGTGAAGCAGGAACAAATCCACGTAATCCGTCCGCAGCTTGTTCAGGCTCCGTTCGCAGGCGGCCTTGGTTCCGGTCCTGCTGGCGTTGCCGGGCAGAACCTTGGTAACCAGGAAAACACGGTCGCGCAATCCGCGGATCGCCGTTCCCACCAACTCCTCGTTGCCATACATCTCCGCCGTGTCAACCACGCTCATGCCAAGCTCAATGCCCGCACGCAGCGCCTCTACTTCTTCGGCTTCCCTCAAGGCGGATTTTCCCATCTTCCAGGTTCCCTGCCCTAGGGCGCAAACCTTCCGATGGTCCGGAAAAATTACTGAATGTTCCATCATCAACTATTCTTTCTACCTGATCGTACAATTCCATGCTGTATAAACCTTTGACAGCATGCGAGAAAAAAAGCTCAAGAATCAGGACGTTTCCCATGGCCGCCTCATCCAACTTCTTCTCCCCTTCTCCCGGCGCGGCGCAAAACACCCCTCATTAAAACATTACTCAACATGCTACTGGTGAACGCATTTTAAAACAACCTCCCATCCGGGCATGCCGGCATCAAAAAACCCGCGCAACCGTCCTGTCATACGTGCTGCGGGGGCACCCCGCCTCCTGCCTGAAAAAATCTTCTCCGTCCCTCTTCGGCAGGAGGCCGCCCCTCCGGCACTTCCCCTCTTTCCCGTGAACTTTATCCCTCCGCTCCTTCCGGAAAAGAATTTCTCCCGGCTCTTCACAGGAACGGCAGCCGCACGGCGGGAGAGGTACTCCGAACCATTCAGGCTGAAAATTGCCGGTGCCGATAGCCCAGGCCATAACCGTCCTCCTTCCGTGTGGCGACAGTACCTTCCGGGAAAATCCGCCTCTGCGGACAACCGCAGCCGCCCCCTCTCCGTTCAGCCCTGCAAAGGTAAAATCAATCAACCGGAGTCCACGCCATTTCTTATCGCGGCGCCGGCATCCGTCAACGCCTTAATCCCTCCACGGGCATTTCAACGCCGTTATTTCCCGGGATCTGCGGCTCCTTTCCGTTGCTCGCCCTGAATCGTCATTGCCTGATATTCCTGATAACCCGGGCCGGAACGCCGCCTACAATCGCGTTGGCCGGAACATCCCCGGTGACGACGGCCCCGGCGGCCACGATGGCATTTTCCCCCACCGTCACGCCGGGCAAAACGGTAGCCCCGGCCCCTATCCACGCCTTCCGTCCTATCACGATGGGGCGCCCATAAACATGACGGCGCAATTCCGGTTCCTCCGCGTGATTCTCCGTAATCAGCTTCACTCCCGGACCGATCAGCACGCCGTCACCAATCGTGATTCCGCCACGGTCCATGAACGTGCAGCCGCAATTCATGAATGCGTTCCTGCCGAATCGTGTAAAACGGCCGAAATCGGTATAAAAAGGCGGCACGATCCAAGTCGTTTCATCGATCAACTCCCCCGTCAATTCGCTCATGACAGCCCGCGTCTCTGCGGCATCATGGTAGCCCGCATTCAACTCTCCGGTGATGCGGAAGGCCCTCGTGATCAACTCTTCTATGACCGGGTACTCGGGATCGTCCAGCCGTATCAACTCTCCCCGGCGCATTCTTTCCAATATATCCATCTGTTTTTCTTTTCAATTCTTCAAGTGACAATATCCATGGACCATTCCGCGCCCATGGAACTACCGGGCGCCCCGGCAACGGGAAAGCGGAGAACCCTGAATAAAATCCATCCACTTACTCTTCTTGTACGCCATGGCCTTCTGCCAATGATGCAATAAAAGAGGCTCTCCCGTTCACACGGTCCCAATAAAACCTTTCCTTCCGTTCTCTAATCGTGTGCTCCGGGAACATTACCGGGAAAAAGCTTCCATGGGATACTCCCGGGCAGCACCAGGCCTCACTTCAGGTTTTTACTGAAAAAATCCGTCAATTTGTCAAAAGGGATCATATTCACCCGGTCGTACAGGTCCACATGCCCGGCCCTGGGCACCCGGTAAAGCTCCTTCGGCTCGGCGGCGCGCTTGTAGGCGTCTTCGCTGAACTCCCTGGAATGAGCTTCCTCCCCGGTGATGAAAAGCAGGGCGCGGGGAGAAATCGTCTCAATATCGGAAAACGGATAGAAATTCATGAACTTCACGTTGCTGGCAAGCGTCGGATGCGTGGTAAGCTCCGGCGACTGTCCCTCCGGAGTAAACTCGCCGCGGGGAGTGCGGTAGAACTCAAAAAACTCCCGCTCAATGGGACTGGAATCTTCGCGAAGTTCATGCACGGTCCCGCCGGTATACTTGACGGGTCCGCCGGAAAACTCCACATACCGCTGCTCCGCCGCTTCCGCCAGAATCTTCTTTCTCTGACCGGGTGTCTGCGAATTCCGGAGACCGTTCCGGCTGGCAGCCCCCATGTCGTACATGCTGACGGTCGCAATGGCCTTCAGGCGGGGATCAATCTTGGCGGCGCTGATGGCAAAACTGCCGCTGCCGCATATCCCGATCACGCCGATGCGGTCTCGGTCCACAAAAGGCCGCGTGCCCAAATAATCCGCGGCCGCGCTGAACGCCTCCGCATACATATCCGGAGAAACGGAATTCCTGGGTTCTCCGTCGCTCCCGCCCCAGAACGGTAAATCCAGGGCCAGCGTCACAAATCCCCGTTCCGCCATCTTCGCGGCGTACAGGTTCGCGCTCTGCTCCTTCACCGCTCCCATGGGATGGCCCACGATAATGGCGGGGCACCTGGCCTCCTTATCCATGTCCTTGGGCAGGAACAGGTTCCCGGCCACCTTCATGCGATACTGGTTATTGAACTTAACCTCCTGCTGGGAGACCCGGCCGCTCTTGTAAAAATTGTCCGCGTCCGAGGGCTTGTCCGCCGGAGAAGCCATGCTGCCGGACACGGCAAAAGCGCCCAGCGCGGTTGCCGCCAGAATTCCGGCGTTACGGGTGATGATAAATTTCGTATTCATTGGTTGTTCCTTCCTGTTTTATTGTTCCGGCGTTCCCACCGGACCCTGCCAATATTAACAGGCAGAGGAAAAAACAGGTAGCCCGGTCCTCCTGCATTATTGCCTGATCCTGCAAAATGAAACAAAATGAAGTTGCTCCCGCACCCTGCCTTGAATAACATGAAGCCTTCATGAAGGAAAAAGAAAAGGAACAGGGGGAAACGTCCGCCTCCCTGCCAACTCCTGCTTGCCGTCAACGGAAACCGCTGCGCCTTGCCGGAATGATTGCAGGCTGGACGGATGGGAAACACCAGGTGAGCACGGCCATTCCCGGGCTGGAGCTCCACCGCTGGGAATCCCCCACGGAACCGCACAGCTATATGTTTTCCCCCCATCTTTGCCTGATCGCACAAGGAACCAAGCAGATCCTGCTGGGGGACGAAGCCTACCTATATGATGCGCAAAGTTTTGTTGTTTCCTCCGTGGAGCTTCCCCTCGTCTCTAAAATCATGGAGGCCAGCCCGGAAAAACCTTACCTGGGATTGACGCTGGAACTGGATTTACAGGAAATCTCCCAACTGATGCTTCACGACAGCGTGGCCACGCGTCCGGAATGCCCCACAGACCGGGGCATCGGCGTCAGCAAAATGACTCCCGCCCTGCTCAATGCAGTGGAACGCCTGATGGAACTGCTGGAAACTCCCGCGGACATCCCCGTCTTCCTTCCACTGGTGCGGCAGGAAATCTATTACCGTCTCCTGATGGACGAACAGGGAGGGCGCCTGAGGCAGATCGTCGTGGCTGAAAGCCATAGCAGCCAGATAGCAAAAGCCATTGACTGGATAAAAAAGCACTTCGACCAGCCGTTGAGCATCGGGGAACTGGCAAGCCGCGCCGGCATGAGCCCGTCCAGCTTCCACCAGCACTTCCGTACCCTCACGGCCATCAGCCCGCTTCAATTCCAGAAACGCATCCGCCTCAATGAGGCCCGCCGCCTGATGCTTGTGGAAAACATGGACGCAGGAAACGCCTCCTTCCGCGTTGGGTACGAAAGCCCTACCCAATTCAACCGGGAATACAAGCGCATGTTCGGCAACCCGCCGCGGACGGACATTAAAAGGCTGCAAACCATGCCAATCTGAGAGGTAAACGGAAGAGAGCCGTCATCCCGTTCCACTACGGATTCTTACCGTCCTTTCTTAAAATAACAGGGGAACAGACCAAACACCAAACGATACGGTTGCGGAAAATAAAGCTTTGATCTGCTCCTCTTTCAAGAAGCAGTGCATGAGCGGCTTGCGCCCCGCGCAGACATGTGGACTTTCAATTAACGCACTCGTGAGAGTGCGACTAAAGATGCTTTCACGGATAGGGCCGCCGGAACCGTTTCAATCCACGCACTCGTGAGAGTGCGACATCACCAATTCCGGCGACGCGGAAGTGATGAAAAGTTTCAATCCACGCACTCGTGAGAGTGCGACCAGGCCATATAAGCCAGGGGACTT
>NZ_JABFCI010000284.1:0-207 GCF_017566105.1 Akkermansia sp. GGCC_0220 | reverse complement strand
AAGCTGCTGTGGATGTGGACATGGAAAATAACAGCCGTCCCGCAGGGGCCGGCATGTCTGACACGGACGGAGCGGGACAGGTGCAGGTGGAGACGCTTAAGCGCACGGCCAACGCGGCTGCCATTGCTGTCAGGCGCAAGGATACATACCGGATTAAGGAGGAACTGAGCCTTACCGGAGGCAAGCCCAACATAGGCCAGTTATTAT
>NZ_JABFCI010000283.1:0-207 GCF_017566105.1 Akkermansia sp. GGCC_0220 | reverse complement strand
GGCACAACTTGTAGCAATGCTTTTACCAGATGAAAAACAAAAACAGATATATGAAGAAAGTGTAAGAGATAACCTAGAAGATGGAGATGCATTATTATTTTCACATGGATTCAATATTCACTTCAATCAGATAGTACCAGCTAAAAATATAGATGTACTTATGATAGCACCTAAAGGACCTGGTCATATAGTTAGAAAACAATATAC
>NZ_JABFCI010000282.1:0-207 GCF_017566105.1 Akkermansia sp. GGCC_0220 | reverse complement strand
AAAAATAGAAGGAGTTACAGACAAGGAGTATTATACAAATAGTTTCCATGTTCCTGTATCATATCCAATATCAATTAAAGATAAAATTGATATTGAAGCACCTTATCATAAGCTTTGCAATGGTGGTCATATAAGCTATATTGAAGTTGATGATGCTCCTACAGAAGAAGCTGTTATGGATATAATAAATTATGCATATAAGAAAAC
>NZ_JABFCI010000281.1:0-207 GCF_017566105.1 Akkermansia sp. GGCC_0220 | reverse complement strand
CGACTTAGTAACAGTTAAATAGTTTAAAAATCCCGGTAAATTTTTATTTGCTGGGATTTTTAAAAATCAGGGGATTTCACCAGAAGATTGGAGGCCAGCATGAAGACGATTAAAGCAGAAGCCAAGGCAATCTGGCATCTTGCGCCGCTTCCGGTACATGCCGATGAACTGCATGCGCTGATTATCCTGCCGGAATGTACCTATGCA
>NZ_JABFCI010000280.1:0-207 GCF_017566105.1 Akkermansia sp. GGCC_0220 | reverse complement strand
CCATTGAGGAAGCGGTGATGAATAACCGGGATTATGGCGACAGGAAAGCTTATCTGGTAGGCGGAGGCCTGGCCACCCTGGCTGCCGCCGCGTATCTGATCCGGGACTGCAGGTTCCCTGCCAACCAGATAACGGTTTACGAGGGCATGCACATACTTGGGGGAAGCAATGACGGTATCGGTACGCCGGAGCAGGGCTTTGTATGCC
>NZ_JABFCI010000279.1:0-207 GCF_017566105.1 Akkermansia sp. GGCC_0220 | reverse complement strand
AATATTAAAAAAGTAAACTCATTTGCCTTAAGCCTTGCAGAAGGTGATTTTACTACAGAGGAAATAGATATTAAAACAGAAGATGAACTTGGACAAATGGGTGATAATTTAAATAAAATGCTTAGAGAAAATAAGCAGATTATCCAAAGTGTTGCAGATAGTTCTAGAGAAATATCATCAGAAAGTGAAAGTTTACATACTACAACT
>NZ_JABFCI010000278.1:0-207 GCF_017566105.1 Akkermansia sp. GGCC_0220 | reverse complement strand
TAATAAGCTTACTGATATATCTCATGCCATTCAACAATATGCTGAGAGTCTTGGATATTCAGTTATAAGGGATTATGTAGGTCATGGCATAGGTCGTGACATACATGAGGAACCTGAAATACCGAATTTTGGTGCACCGGGAAGAGGCCCTAAGCTTATAAAGGGTATGTGTTTAGCTGTAGAACCGATGATTAGTATTGGAAAACA
>NZ_JABFCI010000277.1:0-207 GCF_017566105.1 Akkermansia sp. GGCC_0220 | reverse complement strand
GTCTTGGGCTTAAATTGCCTCAGAGCCGCTTAAATGCCCGTTTTGAATTGTTTTTTACTTGGTATAAGGGTATAATTAATTTGTGTTCGTTAGCGGCAAATCACGGTTTCTGGTGGTTTGCCGATACATTTCGGATTGGAGGGCGACGACGATGACAACCATCAAGATCACCACCGCATTTTTGACATTGGGCCAGTTTCTGAAAGA
>NZ_JABFCI010000276.1:0-207 GCF_017566105.1 Akkermansia sp. GGCC_0220 | reverse complement strand
TGGTATCTACATCATTGATTTACAAAAGACTATCAAGATGTTAGATGGCGCTTACAACTTTATGAAGGCCGTTGCACAAGACGGCGGCGTTTTCTTGTTTGTAGGTACTAAGAAGCAAGCTCAAGACTCAATTGCTGAAGAAGCAACTCGTGCAGGTCAATACTACGTTAACCAACGTTGGTTAGGTGGTACTTTGACTAATTGGAC
>NZ_JABFCI010000275.1:0-207 GCF_017566105.1 Akkermansia sp. GGCC_0220 | reverse complement strand
CATTATTTCCAAAAGTGCATCCATCAACCATTTCTTAGATTTTTCTGCTATTGGATTTTTCTTTTTATTTTTCATAACTACCCTCCCGACAAGATGTCACAAATAGCCTTTAAATGTAGCGTTTAAGCCGTTTCTATTGACATAACAATTTGTAATTATTATACTCTATATTATGAAGTGACACAAGTGTGTCATATTGAAAGGAGA
>NZ_JABFCI010000027.1:0-18189 GCF_017566105.1 Akkermansia sp. GGCC_0220 | reverse complement strand
AAAGCCGCCTTCACGACGCTGGAAGCCTCCCTCGCGGCGGTCTCCTCCGAAACCGCCTTCACGGCGCTGGAATCCTCCTTCACGGCGGTCTCCGCCAAAGCCGCCTTCACGGCGCTGGAAGCCTCCCTCGCGGCGGTCTCCTCCGAAACCGCCTTCGCGGCGTTTGAAGCCTCCCTCGCGGCGGTCTCCGCCAAATCCTCCTTCACGGCGCTGGAATCCTCCTTCGCGGCGGTCTCCTCCGAAGCCGCCTTCACGGCACTGGAATCCTCCTTCGCGGCGGTCTCCTCTGAAACCTCCTTCACGACGCTGGAAGCCTCCCTCACGGCGATTGCCACCGAAACCGCCTTCGCGGCGTCCACGGAAACCATCTTCCCGGCGTTCGCGGGAACGGAATCCGGAATCATCCCGAAGGTCTTCCCCGTCCTTGATTTCATCCTCGTCCTCCGTATCCGCAAAGCGGGTTTTCATTTCCGGAGTAGGTTCATAAGAATCCCCAGCCTCAAAATCTTCCGGATTAAATACATAACCTTCATCGGAATCATTGTCTTTCCCGCTCTGTTCGCCCTTGGCGGAAGTCCCGGCGACAAGCTGGGAAGCGCCCAGGTACTTGCGCTGGCGGGGAGGATTCTTCAGCAGCAGGGCTACGTCCGCATCATCCAGGAATCTCCAGCTTCCGGGTTCCAGATCGCCCCCCCACAGGGAACCGATGCGCACGCGTACCAGCTTGCGGACGCGGAGGCCCAGGCACTGGAACATCTGGCGCACCTGGCGCTTCAGCCCCTGTTCCAGAACAACACAGGCGCGGCGCGCGGAAGCGCGGCAGACGTACTTGGCCTTGGCATTGCCTTCCGGAATGCGGACTCCGCGCAGGAACTGCATCAGCACGGAATTGTCAAAATTCTGATCTACCGTCACCCAGTATTCCTTTTCAATCCCGCCGGTGGGGTGGGAAAGGGTTTGGGTCAATTCCCCCTTGTTCGTCATGATCAGGAGGCCTTCGGAATCGGCATCCAGCCGTCCCACGTAATTCAGATGGCGCAGGCGCGGCGGCAGCAGGTCGTAAACAGTGCCTATGGCCCCCTGGGCTTCACGGCTGCATACGTACCCGCGCGGCTTGTTCAGCAGCACCACAACCTCCTCCATGGGAGTCATGTGACGGCCGTCCACCTTCACGAAATCCTTCTCCGTCACCCTCATTCCGGGCGTATCAATAACCTTCCCGTTCACTTCCACGCGTCCTTCCTCAATCAGTCTGTCAGCCACCCGGCGGGAATCAATGCCGCAGGATGCAAGGAATTTATTAATGCGGATACCTCCGTTTTCTTCGGAGCCATGTTGTTCTTCACTCATATTGGTATAATGTCCGCTATCTCAGCGGATGGTTTTGTATTGTTTGTATTACGGCAATTCACGCGCCCCAAAAAGAGGGAAAGCCTTCTTTGCCGGAAGAAAAAAGCCTCTCGGTTCATAGACATCCGAGAGGCTTCCTGTATTAGGAAAATGACTTGCCGTGCATGACTCCGCCGGGAAACTCTCCGGAGGGGGTAAAAGCAGGCTTAAGCTTCATGCTTGGTCTTCGGCAGGCCGAGAGGGCTTTGGCCCTTCTTCCATTCGCCGCGTTCCTTGAGAAGCTTGACGCGTTCAAAACGCTTCAGGACGGAACGCTTGCCGCCTACGGTACCGGTTGCTTTGAGGCTGGAATGCTTGGACATGATCTTGTGTTTTGTAAAAGGTTCAGAAAGGTGCTTTACACCACTCTCGCGGTGGCAGGCGAGGTCTTATAACGGAAGGCCCCGGACTTGGCAAGAGAAATTTGACGCGGCGCTCAAATATCTCATTCCACGGCATCCTCCGGATGCGCCTTCAGCCACGCCCTCCATAAATCCGGACGGTTCAGCCGCGTACGCTCCAGAGATTTCCCGTGCTTCCACTTTTCAATGGCAGGATGGTTGCCGCCCAGCAGAATGTCCGGAACGGCCATCCCGCGGAACACATTCGGCTTGGTATAGGCGGGCGCCTCCAGAAGGCCGTTGGAAAAAGACTCCTCCACGGAAGAGCGTTCATCCCCCAGCACACCGGGAATCAGGCGCGCCACGGCATCAATCACCACCACGGCGGCAATCGCCCCGTTCGTGAGAATATAATCCCCGATGGACAGCTCCACATCCACCAGCTCTTCCACCACGCGGTGGTCCACCCCCTCATAATGCCCGCAGAGAATGATGAGGTGGCCGCCGGATGCGGCCAGCTCCCCGGCCAGGGACTGATTGAAGGTGCGGCCCTGCGGGGTCATCAGCACCACGCGCGTTTCCGGCCTGCGGAGTTCCTCCACGGCAGCAAAAATGGGTTCCGGTTTCAGCAGCATGCCCTGGCCGCCCCCGCAGAGGTAGTCGTCCGTCTTGCGGTGCTTGTCCACCGTCCAGTCACGGATGTTATGGCAGCGCACCTCCACCAGACCCTTTTCACGGGCCTTCCCCAGGATGCTGCCGCCCAGGGGGGCTTCCACCATCTCCGGGAACAGGGAGAGAACGTCAATAATCAGTCCAGCGGCCATAAGAAGGGAAGGAAAACGTCAGCGTTCGCGCTTGTGGCCGCGCAGCATGGCCTCAATGAAGGGGTCCAGGTTGCCGTCCATCACGTCCTGAATGTTGCCGGACTCCACGCCCGTGCGCAAATCCTTCACCATCTGGTAAGGCTGGAAGACGTAGGAACGGATCTGGTTGCCCCAGCCGATGTCCCCCTTTTCACTGTACTGGCGGTCGGCTTCCGCCTGCTTCTTGTCTTCCTCAATCTGGTACAGCTTGGCGCGCAGCATGTTCATGGCCTCCTCCTTGTTGCGAAGCTGGCTGCGTTCGTTCTGGCAGGCCACGATCACTCCGGAGGGAATGTGCGTGATGCGCACGGCGGTTTCCACCTTGTTCACGTTCTGGCCGCCCTTGCCGCCGGAACGGTAAGTGTCCACCTTCAAATCCTTGTCCAGAATCTCAATATTGATGGAATCGGAAACCTCCGGCGTAGCGTCCAGGGAGGCGAAGGAAGTGTGCCGCTTACCGGCGGAATCAAAGGGAGAAATGCGCACCAGGCGGTGGATGCCGCGTTCATTCTTCAAATAACCGTAAGCATACTCTCCATCCACCTTCAAGGTCACGGAACGGATGCCGGCGTCATCCCCGTCCGTGCTTTCCAGATAAGTCACGGAAAAGCCGCGGCGCTCACACCAGCGGATGTACATGCGCATCAGCATGGACGCCCAGTCACAGGCTTCCGTGCCGCCTGCCCCGGCGTGAATGGTCACATAACAGGAAGCCTGGTCCTGCGGGCCGTTCAACAAGGTCAGCAGCTCAAAATCCGCCAGGGACTTCTGCCATTTGGCAAACTCCTCCACGGCCTCCCGGCCCAGGTCGTCGTCATCCGCCTCCTGGGCCAATTCAATGGTGGCGTCAATATCCTCCAGCCTGGACTTCAGCCCGGAAAAGGCCTCCATCCTGTGTTTCAGGGGATTCACTTCCGCCATCAGCGCCCGCGCGGCATTCTGGTCATCCCAGAAATCCGGAGCGCTCATGCGTTCGTCCAATTCGGCCACTCGTTGTTGAATGCCGTCCAGGTCAAAGATAGCTCCCGAGCTCGGAAAGACGGCTGTGCAAAACAGCCGTGTCGAGCGCCGAGAGATCTGCAGCGATATGGGGATCCATGCGCGGGAACCTATCACGAATCACCTGAACGGAAAAGGGCAAAATACCGATTCTCCCGGTCATTCTTTTTTCAAGGAAATTTTCTCATGGAGATACTCCATAAGATTCTGGCAAGGGACGGAAGATCCTTGTTCCCGGCGGTGCGGCTAGCGGAAAAAGCAGGGGAAAGGACATATCCCACAGCCTGAACGAATCACAGGGCCGTGTATGGAGGTATCCCGGCCTTCCCGGATAGCCGGCACCCAAAGCGCAACGGAGGCTTGATCCAAATCCCGCCCGCCACCGGAACTAAAACCTACCCGGCAGAATCTTCCCCGGAACCCTCAAAAGGCCGTATCCGGCAGGACTTGAGCTTTTCAATCTCCTCAAAAGTCATGATATGCTCAATCTGGCAGGCAACCTCATTGGCGCGTTCTTCCGGAAGAGCCAGTTCCTCCCTCAGGAAATCAAACAAAATACCGTGGCTGACAATGATTTTTCCCGCGATTCTGCGGCCCTGGGGCGTCAGCTTGACGGGAGCATACTGCGTGTACTCCACCAGCCCCATGTCCGCCAGCTGCTTGACGGCAGACGTGACGGAAGGCATTTTCACCTTAAGCATCTCTGCAATATCCCGCACCTGGGCCGTTCCGCTCTTTTCAGACAGCAGCCCGATGGCCTCCAGATAATCCTCATTGCTCTTGGTCAGCTCCAACATGGTATAAGAGAACAGTTAATCCCTTAGGCGGAACTAACTCAAGACTTTTTCCATCCTTATTTGGAATGAGAAAAAAAACGCCGCGAATATCACTATTCGCGGCGGTTAAATCAATCAGTGAATTACGTAGATAAGCTTACTTCTCTTCAGAAGGGCTCCATTCTTCGTTTTCACGGGTAGCCAGGTTGAAGGCGTGTTCCAGGCCCACCATGTCGCTGCTCGGGCGGAGAGCTTCAAAGGAGGCGGTTTCACGGCGGAGCTGCTCGGTGTCGTAATTGACGGCCTTGATGGAAAGGCCGATGCGGCGTTCGATGCTGTCCACCTTGATCACGCGGGCGGTGATTTCATCACCCACCTTGATCACGTCCTTCACGCGTTCCACGTGGTCTTCGCTAAGCTGGGAGATGTGAATCAGGCCGTCGATGTCCCCGTTCAGGTTCACAAAGGCGCCGAAGCTGGCGATCTTGGCCACCTGGCCGGTCACCATGTCGCCCACCTTGAAGCGGTCGTTGATGGATTCCCACGGATCAGACTCAAGCTGCTTGATGCCAAGGGAGACACGCTGGTCTTCCTTCTTGATTTCCAGAACGATGGCTTCCACTTCGTCGCCCTTCTTGAGGACTTCGGAGGGGTGGTTGATCTTGCGGGTCCAGCTCATGTCGGACACGTGGATCATGCCGTCGATGCCTTCTTCCAGACCCACAAAGGCGCCGTAGGGAGTAAGGTTGCGGACCTGGCCCTTGATAACGGTGCCGATCGGGAAGCGGGATTCGATATCCGCCCAGGGATTGTCTTCCAGCTGGCGAACGCCGAGGGAGATTTTCTGTTCCTTCACGGAAATGGAAAGCACCACGGCTTCGATTTCCTGGTCCAGCTTCAGCACGTCGCTCGGACGGGTGATTCTCTTGACCCAGGACAGTTCGGAAACGTGCACCAGGCCTTCCACGCCCTTTTCCAGCTCCACGAAGGCGCCGTAAGGCAGAAGCTTGGTCACGCGGCCCTTGACATGGGAATTGATCGGGTACTTGCGTTCGATGTCCGCCCAGGGATTGTCCGTCATCTGCTTCAGGCCCAGGGAAACGCGTTCCTTTTCGCGGTCCACTTCCAGAATCACGACTTCCAGGGACTGGCCGATGTGGAGCATTTCGCTCGGGTGGTTCACGCGGCCCCAGCTCATATCCGTGATATGAAGCAGGCCGTCCATGCCGCGGAGGTCGACAAAGGCGCCGAAGTCCGTGATGTTCTTCACGAGGCCTTCCACCTTGTCGCCTTCCTTGACGGTTTCAAGGAAGCGCTGGCGCTGGTCGGCGCGTTCGGCTTCGATCACTTCGCGGCGGGAAAGGACGATGTTCTTGCGGTCGTCGTTCACCTTGACGATCTTGAATTCGTAAACCTTGCCCACGTATTCGTTCAGGTCGCGCGGAGGAATGATATCCACCTGGGAACCGGGAAGGAAAGCTTCCACGCCAACGTTGACCATGAGGCCACCCTTGACGACGCTCTTCACTTTACCCTTGACCAGGCCGCCATCGCGGTACACGCCCACGATCTTATCCCAGTTCTGCTTATGGGCGGCCTTTTCCTTGGAAAGGACGACGATGCCTTCGTCGTTTTCGAGGCGTTCCAGAAGGACCTCGATCTGGTCCCCCACTTCGATTTCCTCGTCTTCAAACTCGGAAATGGAAATAGCGCCTTCGGACTTGTAGCCGATGTCCACCAAAACGACTTGGGGACGGATTTCCTGGATGGTTCCGGTAACGATGGAACCTTCACGCAATTCGCGGAACTTGCTGTCAATAAGTTCCGCCAGTTCAGTTGTGCTCATTTAAATGGTTGATGAGTTAGTATTGCCGATTTTTCTCATGGCCCCTTATTGGCCGGCGGGCAATCGGGGCGCCTTCCCCCGCCGGGCGAAAAATCGGTTGCCTTCAATACCAGTTTCACGCAAGAACTCAAGGCTTTTCTTGAAAAACTCCTTCCGATTTTTTTCCGGCCCTGCGGCGCCCCGACGGATGGCGGCAAAAACAAGCGCACAAAAACCTTGTAGCCCTCCCTCCCCATGTTAAATTCCGGCTAATGGGAAAATGCGGAACATCCGCATCCGTCAACCACTCCCGCCGCAAAGCCATGAAAAAAATCATCCTGTCCCTCCTCGCTGCGGGGCTGTCCGGAACAGCCCTCCTTCACGCCGCGGAACCCGTCAAACTGGACCAGCCGGACCTGGAACGGGGGGCGCCAATTATGAAAGCCCTGTCTGACCGCCAATCCATCCGGAGCTTTTCTGAAAAAATGCTCTCCCAAAAAGATCTGTCAGACCTGCTCTGGGCCGCCAACGGAATCAACCGCCAGGAATCCGGCAAGCGTACCGCCCCGTCCGCCATGAACCGGCAGGACGTCAAAATTTACGTATGCACGAAAGACGCCTCCTACCTCTATGACCACAAGGCCCACGCCATGGTCCCCGTAAGCGACGGGGACGCGCGCCCGGCGGACGCGCCCGTTTGCCTGGTTCTTGTGACGGACACGGCGGAACCCTGGGCAGCCATGGACGCCGGCATCGTCTCCCAGAACATCTCCCTGTTCTGCTCCGGAACGGGACTGGCTACCTACCCACGGGCCAGCATGAACAAGGAGGCCCTGGCAAAAGCCCTGAAACTGGCCTCCCCCCAAACGCCCATGCTCTGCCATCCGGTAGGGTATAAAAAATAACAACTTCCGGTTCCATCCTTTGGATGGGCCGGAAAAGGGGCCATCCGGAACCGGAAATGAATTCCGCAACAGGCGGAATCAGGGCTCCGGCAGAATATCCACGTAAATGCCGGGAGAGCTCCCTTCAATGGGCATCGCGCCTACCGTCCGGGCATAAAAATCGGCCGGCCCTACCCCGCCGATGATGCCGTAGGCATGCCCCATCTCACGGAGTGCGTTCAATGCGGAAACCAGCAAAACCTTGCCCACGCCGCTCTTGCGCGCCTCCTCCGCAACCCCCATGGGGCCAAGAAAACCGCGCGCCGTCACGTCATAGCAGGCAAAGCCAAGAATCTTCTTCTCCCGTGTGGCAATATAACAGGAAATGGGCTGGCGGCTGAATGCAGTCTTCGTTTCACTCACCCACTTGGGAGAAAAATTCCGGCCTACCCATCCAGCCACCAAATGGCGTTCATAAGCCCCCGGCCGCCGGATCAAAATGCCGTCCTTCTCCAGCTTCCGCAGCTCTTCTTCAATATCGGGCAAATCATACAGCCGTACCAGCATATCCATCATAACCCCGGCACCGTATCACAACCAAGTGCCGCGGCGAATAAAAAAAACTGGACAAACCCTCCTTTCAACCGTAGACTTCGCCGCACCACAAACAACGAGCTGTAGCGCAGGCTGGTAGCGCGCTTCGTTCGGGACGAAGAGGTCGCAGGTTCGAATCCTGTCAGCTCGACCACTTTTTAAAAGCCGCCTTCGGGCGGTTTTTTTGTTGTTTGAATACTGCTTTTCAAACAATTTCACACCTTAGAAACCCTATTTTCCTGTTATTTTACACTAAGGTGAATATAGCCCACTAAGTTTAATAAATGGTGCCATACTGATTGATTTTGAATCCATAAAGAGTATCAAGGACACAAAATCACATGAGCAAACCTCTCAGATTTACCATCTTCAAAATGCAACGTTGGGGCAAAATTCTCTACAGGATCAGAATACCGACCAGATTTGCAGCATCAGGGGAAAAAACCGACTTGTACTACAAAACAAGAGCTGAGGCTGAAGAAGAACAAGCCCTGCTCAGAGAAAAGTTGCCTTGCCGCGTTCTCGCAAAGAGAGCAAGCATTCTTTGTTTTTAAAAAAAGGTTTCTGAACATCGTGTCTGGAGAAGGAACTTACAGGTTTCCCTCTCCTGGAATCCCTCATTAAACCTACCCTTCACGATCCAGCCTCATTTGAGCACGTTTCATTAACCTGTAAATTCAAAAAGGGTAAGAAAAAACAGACCTTGGACAAATCATACTCCAAGAAGAATTTCGAGGAAAAAATGCTCTTGGCAATAAGGCAATCAACTACGCCGTTGTCGTCTATGATTACGACAAAGATACTTTCCTTGACGAAAAAGCAACAACAAACACAGAGCCATCTTTCCAAGGGACTTTAATTGAAGACGTGCAAAGACACCAAGTTGAAAATCCACAATAAAAAGCCCCGCTCATATTTCATGAGCGGGGTAGATTTTTCAGAAAAGTTATTTTGTTACAAATTCTTTCCTTGCCACATATCCTACCGAACGGCCCGGTGTGCCATAACCGTCCCGGTAAGTCACTTTCATCAAATACTTCTTCCCCCTTTCCAAGGGATGGTGGTAAATGACATGTTTCGCAAACCCCCGGATAGGAACCTGGAAGGGAATCCCGGGTTTCAAGAGAGTGAACTTCATGTTCTCTACACTGCGTTCAACGCGGTAACGTGCCCAGTAATAAGCTATTTCTCTGGCTTCTCCATCCAATATCTCCAGAATGATATCCGGTTTCAGAGTCTTTGAAGGATAGAAGCTGTCCAGCAGGCGCACTTCTTTCCGGCTTTTATTGGTAAAAACCAGGGTAAAATCCGGAAAAAGCTTGCCCACCTCGACAGGTTCGGATGCCAGAACAACGGAACATTCCACCTCCTTGCTCTCCGGCCAAAAGTTGAATTCGCCTCCCAGGGACGGGAGGCAGGTCAACAGGATCAGGCAGGGAAGAAGAATTTTTTTCATAAAAGTACGGACGCGGTTGTTTCCAAAACTCCATGGAAACAGCCTGTTCCATGCCAGTTGCAGAAGAGCATTTCCAGTTCTCCGGATTGAACTTCCATCAATTTTTCGGAAATTTGGGAAATATCGACGGGAATGTCAAGCCTGTATTCTTCTCCGGGAGACAGCTCAAGACAGGGCAACTCCCGGGAGAAGGTGATTTTCCCCACTCTGGAATTCAAACGGTAGGTTCTCCCAGCCTGCAAGCTTGTGTAAAAAAAGAAATCCGACGTACGATCGTCAATCACATCAGGAAGTTTGACCACATCTCCGCTGATATTTTTCAAACCGACCCTTATTCTCCCTCTCAGCAAGTCCGCAGTATCCGCAATGAATAACTGTAGAGGAGTCACAGTCCTTGTTCTGGCAGCCTTGGCACTTCCCCCATTGACAGGAGGCAGATAACACACTGGCTCAATGACTCCAGGTTGGGTAATTTGACGCGGAACGTTGTTCCAGCCGTTCCGATCCGCCAGATTGATGACGAACTCCGTGGCTTCATTCAATTTTTTCTGCCCGGCGTGATAGGGCCTGGTATTTTTTTCATCCGGCAAACTCAGGAAATATTTATCTGCTTCCTTATGGAATTTTTCCATAGTCGCTGCTATCTTCATTTTCATCTCTTTTAAAGCATCATCCATTTCAGGAAACTGCTCACAGGACACCTGGATCTTTTCCAATTCCTCCTGTACCTTCAAGTTGGTCCAGTAAAAATTACATGTGTCCCTCCACTGTTGCTTGTGGTGCTCCTCATGGGCCAAAGATGCCTCAGGAGTATGCCATCTAAAAGTTCGGCCTCGGCTTTGATATTCGTTCATACAATTGACAGCCTCAATAGCCTCGGCTTCAGCGATCGGTGGTTTGGTAAGAGCATTTCTGTAGGTGCCTGTATGTATTTCAATGTCACATCCGCTGGATACCATCTGGACGCGCAATCTCCACACATTGTTCTGGGTATCCTTGCAGGCAGTCGTACGAACATCCACCAATAGAGGGATACACAGGCAATCATCTATTCCTTCATCTTGCGTTACGGAATTTTTCTCCCATTTAATCTCTACATTTTGAGAAGGTTCGCATGTAATTCCTTCTTCCTTTTCAATCGTCCAAAGTTTGATTTTTGGCGAAGGAGAAAAAGAGCGTTTCATGGTTGATGCTGCAGAGTAGTCGCCTTCCTTAATGGGTTCTTTATCCATCGTCACATTCAAGGCGACGGCATTGCCGCTGACAGGCTTATAGGCGTTATTGGCATATGAAATCCTGACTTTGTAGAATCCGGGTTTCAAATACTGTTTTCCAGTAGCCAATTCCAAACGTCCGTGTTTTTCAGGAGCCTGTTTGTCACATACGCAGAACTCTCCAATGAAAAGTTGACCAATATCATCAGCTTCCACGCCAAAATGATACAGCGCCTCTTCTTCCACCTTGATGAACATTTCCGGTGCTCCGGCACAGGAGGCATGTTCGCACGAGCCTCCATCAAAAGTGAAGGTCATTTCATCGACACCGAGTTTCTGCGGAATGAGGGCTTCGTAACCGTCACAGAGAACCTTCGGACCAATAGCCTTATTGAAAGGAATATAATTATTCATTTTATTGAGTGTTGTTTATTTTTTGGAAAGACTGAACCATCAGTCTTCTAGTATCCTGCCGATGTTCCATTGAACATATCAACACGTTTAACGCGTAGTTCACCCCACATTCGCCACGTAGGGGAAGGTTAAAACGACACGATAATCAAGCGGAAAATAAAGGGTATGAAAGGGGTACAAGAACACAACCATTGACTATCAATAGCCAAAAACTGAATTCTCTTCGTTCGGGACGAAGAGGTCGCAGGTTCGAATCCTGTCAGCTCGACCATATTTCCCCATTGCAAGACCTTGTAATTCATTCATGTTACAAGGTCTTTCTCTTTTCCGACTTGTGTATTCCGCGACCTTGTTGATAAACTTTCCTGCCCCCGTACTTTTACTTGAACACCAGCTTGAGCCCTCTCTCCTGCGGTTCCATGCACAACAGCATTATCTTGTTCGTACGGAGAGATATGCACAGGAAAAGCAGCCTATCCATTCCGGAAATTTAATAGCCCCCGGCGCTCTGACGACTTGCGACATGGCTTTTATTCAAGGCCAGGCACCTGGCATGGGACTTTATCAGTCATCCGTCAAATTCCCATTGCCCAGAGCCTGCTTCTTTTTCTAAAATACAGGTAATGAGTGAATACTTCCTGAAACTCCCCGGCGATTCCCAGCCGAGAGCCTATTCCGAATATGAAGTCCGTGAATTTCTGGGACAGGGCGTGATCGACTCAACAACGCTCACCTGGAAACAGGGCATGGATGGATGGCAGCCTGTGGACCAGGTTCTGCCGTCAATGTCCCCCGTCCGGAAAGAATTGCAGGAGGCAGAAGAGGAAAACCAGCCAGCGGAACAGGAATACCGTTTGCGTTATCCTCTGGCCGGGCTTGCCAAATTATCCATCCTGGCGTGCTTCGTGCTGCTGCCTTTCATGCTCTGGAGCAGCTGGATTGTTTTCTCCAACAACGTCACCAATTATGAGGAAATCCAGATGCTCATCCAGCAGAACATGGCTCACCTGCCGTCCTTCGCGGTTCCGCTGGTTTTCCTTTTCAGCATCCTGTTCATTCCTTCCCTGCTCATCCAGTTGATCTGGCTGTACCGGGCATCCGCCAATGTCCAGGGCTTCCAAATTCCGGGGCTGCGGTTCACGCCATTCCTGAGCGTCCTCCTGAGCTGCATGCCGGTAGTCGGCATGGTGCTCAATGCCCTGATCCTTCAGGAATTATACCGGGCTTCAAAGAATCCGGCGGCATGGATGCTGCAAGCCCCCTCCCGGTCGCTGCGGCTGTATCTGCTCGTTACCACGGCTTTGACCCTGTGCGCGCTCTTCCCCTTTGGGGCGGAACATTACCTGACGGCATTTCTGGTGATCGGCTCGCTGATGACGGCGGCCAGCATTCTGTGGCTGGTCTGCGTCCTGCAAATCACCAGGAAGCAGCAGGAGCTGGTCTCCAAAAATCCGGACACACGCTCCTGACGGGGAAAACGCCGGGGTTAGCGGTCTCCCTTTTCCTCCGTGTCCGGACGGTCGTCCGGAAGGATTTTATCCAGCGCTTCCATACTATTGTCCTTGTACAGGTTCTCCAGCAGCTTTTCCCATCCCGCCGCCATTTGAACCTGTTTCAGGGCAATAACGGGATCAGGCATCATCATCTCCGGGGAGGGAGCGTATTGTTTCAATACTTCATCCGGATTGATCCGGTTGAACGTCGTTTTTCCATAGCCCGGCATTCCCGCTTCATGGGCGATGGATTCAATCATCTCAAAATGCAGATGCGCCAGATAATTGCCGTGCGCCGTTCCGACCGTGCCGATCTGCTCTCCGCGCCCCACCAGCGCCCCCAAAGGAATGTCGCTGACGGTTTTCAAATGAGCGTACAGGCTCTGCACAAAACGCCCGTCCGGCAGGCGGTGGAGCAGGACGACGACATTGCCCCAGTCCGGCGAAGGCTCTCCCGCGTAAATCAACAGCCCGCGTCCGGCGGCCCTCACGGGCAGTCCCTCATCCGTGTTCTCGCCACCAATCCCATTCAAATCCTGTCCGGTATGCCGCCCTCCACGGGCGGCATTCATATCACCCAGTCCCTGGGCAACATAGGTAAAGGCGCCGTTTTCATCTCCGAGAGGGGACGTGAACGTATCCGCCAGCGGAGCCTTTGCCAGCTCCTGGGGCGTCAGCAAAATCATCCGGTAATCCACAGGCACCGGAGCAGACCGGGGAACATCCTCATCATAAATATTATGGCGCATCCCGGCATCCGGAGAGGCGGCATGGCTGGTTTTATACCAGGCAAACGCCGTAATCAGGATGCAGGCCGTTCCCAGAAGGCCCAGAATGACGCGGGATGTCGTCTTGTCTATCATCGTGCCGACTTTATATCCAATGAGCCGGATTTACAATCACAAGATGGTCAGTCCAGCGTCTCCGGAAACTTTTCCGTCCACAATTCGCGCGCCGCACGGATATCCTCCGCGGAAGCGCGTCCGGAGAGTTCCCAGACGAGCGGAACTCCATGCGGGAAAAAAGGCAGCAGGCGTTCAAACGGCACTCCGCCGCCCAGCAGGGGAACCTGGTGGTCCCGCGACGGCCACTTGACGTCGTTTACATGCCCACCTATCAAATGGGAAGACATCCTGCGGAGAAATTGTTCATGATTCAATATAAGGAGATTGTGCTTCCTTTGAATATGACCGAAGTCATGCCAGTACCCGATGAAGGGATTTTCCCCAAATTCCTGCATCAGCAGGCCCATTTCATCCTCGCTGGGAACCTGTTCATAATGGCTGCGCCCTTCAATGCCCAGCTTTACGCCAAGTTCCGCAGCATGGGGCAGAAGCTGCCGGATGGCCTCACGGGCACGTTCCAGATAAACGGGAGCAAGCCGGTTGCGGCGGCGCACAAACTCCCCCTTGGTTCCGGCAAATGACTCCGTTTCCACCATTCCCTGACGCGCCAGGCTCTGCAAATGAGCCGTATCCGTACGCTTCACCAGAGGTTCCACCGTCCCCATGTGCAGCACAATGTATCCGGCGCCCAGGGCGGCCCCCTGCTCCATGGATTTTTTCGTCAGCTCAATCGCCTTGGCGCGCACCTGCGGCAAATCTGCGGTAAACGGCCTGCTGTCCGGAGCGTCCCCCACCTCGTCGATGGGTGCCGGGAAATAATTATGGACCCCGGCCACCTGAACCTTTCCGGCTTCCACCGCCCTCATGATGCCGGGCAGAAGGGAAAGCTTGATGCCGTGGGAAAGTTCCACATGGTCAAATCCCAGGGAGAGGATTTCATCAATCATCTCTTCCCCGTCCTGATGGCGGTGGGAGTTCCAGCATGTAGAAAATACCAGCATAGGCAACGGTCAACTGTTATGAACTGATGGAGCCGGGGTCCGTATAGGAATCCTTCATCCATTCCCTGACGGCGGCAGTCATGCTGCCGGCCACATCCGCTCGCGGCTTGACGAAGGCCGGGACAAACCACGGGAACGCCCCCACCAGGTCATGAATCACCACCACGTCCCCGTCACACGTATGCGCGCCGGAACCGATGCCCAGCGTGGGAATGGGGGAATGCACGGTAATCTGGCGGGCCGCATGAGGCGTCACGCCCTCCACGACCACAGCGCAGGCACCCGCCTCCGCCACGGCTTCCACATCCTTCACCAGGGCTTCCTCCTCAGCGGAGGATTTCCCTTTGATTTTATATCCGCCTTCCTCCAGCACCTTTTGCGGCAAGAGGCCGATATGCCCTACCACGGGAATGCCGGCATCCACAATGGCACGTATCTTTTCCGCCTGGGCGGCTCCCCCCTCCAGCTTGACGGCGTCCGCTCCGGCATGGAACAGCCTCCTTGCAGACTGCACGGCCTGCTCCACCGTATCATAGGTATGAATGGGCATATCTCCCACCAGCAGGGCATTCTTCACGCCGCGCGCCGTGGCTTCCACATGGTGAATCATGTGGTCCAGCGTCACATGGGTGGTATCCGGAAACCCCAGAAGCACCATTCCCACGGAATCGCCTACCAGCACAATATCCACGCCGGCCTCATCCAGAAGGCGGCCCGTAGGGTAGTCATAAGCAGTCACCAGCGTCACGTGCCGCCTGTTCTTGCAGGCGCGGATGCGTTCCGCTTTTTCAAGAGATTGATTCATGATGTTCTATAAACATGCAGTTACCAGCGTTCCGATACCAGGAGCGGGTCAGCCTCATCCGTATCCAGTTCCGCCAGCAGGCAGGAAACCGTTTTAGCCTGGCGGGGCAGAATGAGGTCCGGCCTGATGTCGGAAAGAGGCTTCAAGACAAATTTTCTCAAATGAGCTCTGGGATGGGGGAGAATCAGGCGGGGCGGATCGTTGACCACCATGTCCCCCGCGTAAATGATGTCCACGTCCGCCGTACGGGGTTCGCAGCGGATTCCGGAACGGATGCGTCCCAGGGCGCGTTCTATGCCCTGGCAATGCACCAGCAGTTCTTCCACCGTACCGGGCCAGGTGAACTCCACCACGGCATTCAAATAATCATCCGCGCCATGCGGACATCCCTGCGGACTGGTAGCATACAGGGAGGATTGCAGGAAAGGATCGTCGGACAGGCTCATCTTCAGCAGATGGTCCCTGGCCTGAACCATCAGGCTGTTTTTGTCCCCCATATTGGATCCCAGTGCGATGCCGGCTCTCTTCATCAGCAAAAAAGGCATCATGGCCGTTCCGGGAAGGGGAGACGGCCATGATGCGGAAAAATTATAATTGGGAAAGGCCCAGAACGTCTTCCATGGTATACAGCCCCGGTTCCCTGCCCTGCAGCCAGAGAGCTGCACGGACCGCTCCGGAGGCAAACGTCATGCGGCTGGATGCCTTGTGGGTAAGCTCCAAACGTTCTCCGTCAGAGGCGAACACCACGGTATGGTCTCCTACTACATCCCCTCCGCGCAGGGAATGCATGCCTATTTCATTGGCGGGACGGGGACCCACCAGGCCTTCGCGGCCAAAAACCACGCTGTCTTCATAATTCCTGCCAATGGCGCCGGACAGGATTTCCGCCAGCGTCCGGGCCGTGCCGGAAGGAGCGTCAATCTTGTGGCGGTGATGCATTTCCATCACCTCAATGTCGCAGCTGCCGCCCAGGATCTGGGCCGCCTTGCGCGTCAGCCAGAACAGGGCGTTTACTCCTGCGGAATAGTTGGACGCAAATACGATCGGGATGGATGCGGCTGCATCCATAATCTCCTGACGTTCCAGCTCCGTATGCCCCGTGGTGCCTATCACCAGGGGCTTGTTATTGGCTACGGCTTCCGCCAGCAGGGTGCTGGTGAAAGCATGGTGGGAAAAATCAATGGCGACGTCGCATTTGGCGAGAGCCGGATAAAGCTCCTGCCCCTGGTCGTACGTGGCGCCCACGCAGGTGTCCGGATTCTGCGTCACCGCCTCCTGGACAGCCTGGCCCATGCGGCCCGAAATGCCTGTAACAAGAATGGAAATCATATAGTTGAGATATCAAAGAACGTTGAAACGTTGAAGAAGCGCGGAAAGCTGGGCTTCCTTTTCTTCCGGCAAAGGAACCAGCGGAAGCCGCACGCCGGGCTGGATATCCCCCCTCAGCGCCAGCGCCGCCTTGATCGGGACGGGGTTGGAATCCAGTGTCATGAGGCCCTTCATCAGTGGATAAAATGTTTTCTGGAGGGAAAGCATTTCACCCATATTCTGATCCAGGCCGGCTTTCACGATGGAATTCATGATTCCGGGAACCAGATTGGACGTTACGGAAACCAAGCCACTGGCGCCACAGGCCATAAAGGGAACCGTCAGGCCATCATCACCGCACAGGACGGTAAAATCTTCCGGAACCACCTGCATCAGCTGGTTCACGCGGTCCACGCTGCCGCCGGCCTCTTTCACGCAAATAATGTGGGGACAGTCCTTTGCCAGGCGTCCCACCGTCTCCACGCTGATTTCAATACCGCAACGGCCCGGGATGCTGTACAGCATGATCGGCAGGCGGGTGGCGTCCGCAATGGCCTTGAAATGGGCATAAACGCCATCCTGGGAGGGCTTGTTGTAATAAGGGCACACCTGAAGCGTTCCGTCCACGCCCATCTTCTCCGCCTCCTGGGTCATATGGATGGCCTCCGCGGTAGAATTGGCCCCCGTACCTGCAACTACCTGAATGCGGCCTGCCGCGCTCTCCACGGCCAGTTCAATCACCCTCAAGTGTTCTTTTACAGTCAAGGTGGGGGATTCACCCGTGGTGCCGACGGCCACAATGCCGGCCACGCCGGCAGCCACCTGGGCTTCCACAAGCATTCTAAAAGCCTCTTCATCGACCCGATTGCCGACAAACGGAGTCACAATTGCTGTATAAAGACCTTGAAACTTCATAACCTTACTTGGAAATATACTATATTAACAGACACTTTTTGTCACGACAGAATACAGAAATATGGCATGCCTGTCAGGCATCCCGGAATACCGTCCGGGAACAGACGGAACAAAATTCCAGACAGGAGTTGAACAAGGAAAGGGATGCTTCCGTCCTCATGCCGGGCTTCCAAGCGGCTTTTCTTCCATTGACAACGATGTATTCACGGTGAATATGACGCCCTTCCCTCCCGCACAGAAATAACGCCGCCGCACACGCGGAGGAAGCCAGCCTAGACTGGGAGACGTGCCGAAATACCGGACGGTGAATCACAACCTGGTTTATCCTGACGTCCTTCCTATTCAGACAATTTTCCAACCCTGCGGCATCTCCCTTCCAACACTGTTCCCTCCATCTTACCTTTCTTCCGGAACGGGAGACCATATTCACGACCATGGCGCCGGAAACAAAAGCGTGCTCAAGCAGAATGGACAGGCGACTGCGTGCGGAACAATTCAGGCCCTGCACCTCAACCGCGGCATCCTCACAGTTGATCAAATAATCGACTCGTCCATAGAGGGTATGTACCAGCCCTGCGAAGGAAGCCAGATCCGGAGGATGGCCCAGACAGCCCGACATGCCAAAGTGATTGCCCCCTGGCAGACAGTCCACCACGCGGGAAGACTCTTCACCGGCTTCATGCAGCATGGCAACCACAGTTCCCCGGCACGCAAACGCCTTGGCGGCGAGGTATCCTATGTTGCCGGCGTTCCCCAGGATGACCGCAACGGGCTTCTGAATGATATGGGATTTCATACGCCGCCATTTTTGATGGAAGAACGGGTGCCGTCAATAGCAGGAATATTCTTAAACCGTTAAGAAAGAAATAGGGATAGTTAAGGAAATGTTACGTAAGGTAAGAACTCTATTACGACAGGGATAGCCGTCCTCCTTGGTTGCCTCATCCTCCTTCAGTTCCTTTTAGCAAAGTAGAGGAAGAGAAGAGAGATTCAAGATTTTCCATCAAGAAAAGAACAAGCCCCGCCAGTTGAGGAACTGGCGGGGCCTGATGAAAAAAATCCCGGCG
>NZ_JABFCI010000274.1:0-208 GCF_017566105.1 Akkermansia sp. GGCC_0220 | reverse complement strand
CCCTGCTAACCATTGTTGATCCGCTAAGCCCAAGCGCCACCCTGAAAGCCGTCAATTTGCCAACCTTGTTACAAATTACGGCAAGCGACAGCAACGCGCTGCCTTACGATGCCGATGAAATCAAAGCACTGTCTGCTTTAACCAAGGCCCTTAATCAAGGCGGCTATCAATTTGCAACCATTGACGAAACGGTTTTGCAGCCAATCAA
>NZ_JABFCI010000273.1:0-208 GCF_017566105.1 Akkermansia sp. GGCC_0220 | reverse complement strand
CGAATTTAGAAAATTTATTAAACAAGCTATCAGGTAAATCTTCTATCTGGAGCAGCGGAAAATTTATAACTATTTATCCTGAAAGCCTTTCAAGTTTTAAAGAGATAATTACCCAACTTTACTCACTAAAGGCATTTCAATTAAAAAAAGGTATTACTATTTCTTCAGATAGACGTTACAAAGACTCTAATATTTTATTTTATAGATA
>NZ_JABFCI010000272.1:0-208 GCF_017566105.1 Akkermansia sp. GGCC_0220 | reverse complement strand
AGCAAAGTGGCACAGAACAATGATATTTCCGGCTCCATTACGCCTCCTGCCAATAATGGTAACAGTAACAACAGCAGCAATTCGAATTCCAACTCTGGTCAGATAGACGCTAACACCAGTGATGTTGCTTTATTTGCTGCTCTTCTTGAGTGCGAATCCGGCAGTTACGACGGCATGCTTGCCGTTGCAACGGTTATTATGAACAGGG
>NZ_JABFCI010000271.1:0-208 GCF_017566105.1 Akkermansia sp. GGCC_0220 | reverse complement strand
TCCGGCTGATAGTTGCGAATGACAGTCAGCCGGATTGCTTCCAAAACAGCGTTTACGTCACGCAGCCGCATGGTAGCAACTCCGTTTACATAGATTTCTGTATCAACCAGCAGATTTACAAAGTCCGGGTGCGTGGCAATCTCACACAGCAGACGGTTGTTGATCCGCCCGCTTTTCAGAAGTGCCACCATTTCATCATTCAAGTGCA
>NZ_JABFCI010000270.1:0-208 GCF_017566105.1 Akkermansia sp. GGCC_0220 | reverse complement strand
ACCGTCCTGTTCCCAATGGGAACGATATGGCTCCAGTCGATGTCGGCAAGATCGTCGTGGGAGGATGCTTCCCTGGCCAGTCGGCTGAGAAAAAAGCCCGTGCGCACAAACGCCTCGTTCAACAGCACGGGAAGCGTTTGCTTTGCGGCGGCCTTGTACAGCGGAATCTCGCGACGTAAGTCGATTCTTTGCTTCGTGTAAAGCTGAT
>NZ_JABFCI010000269.1:0-208 GCF_017566105.1 Akkermansia sp. GGCC_0220 | reverse complement strand
CAGGTATGAATATTCACTGCCCAAAAAGATTTTCTATCATTGCACATGAATTTTTAAATATACTTTATGAAAAAATAAAAGTCAAATAAAAAATATAGTAATTGTATTGACAGCATTAGATTTTTGTATTAAAATGAGTACTAAATAAAACACACTGTTTTATTCAGTACAAAAATTAATATCTTAGCTGACTGACTAGAAAATCTAG
>NZ_JABFCI010000268.1:0-208 GCF_017566105.1 Akkermansia sp. GGCC_0220 | reverse complement strand
AGTGCCGATCCCGTAGTCCTGGACAGCTCCGGCAAAGATCTCAGCAGCGCTGGCGCTGTTGCCGTTTACCAAAACAGCTAGGGGAACATCCATGTTCGTGCCCTTACCGGATAGGTATTCTTCTTTCTCTCCATTTTTATCTTCTGTATATACAATCAGTTTCTCCGGCGCTATATTGTTAAAGATGTCACATACTGCTGTGAGAAGC
>NZ_JABFCI010000267.1:0-208 GCF_017566105.1 Akkermansia sp. GGCC_0220 | reverse complement strand
GATGAGCATAAGGTAATGCTTGGTTTCAATGAGACTGACGATGCCGAGGCAGCTTACTTCGCGAATTATGACAGCGACTGGGCAAATAATCACAAGACAGTGGTAACTGCCGTAAACTTGGAGGATTTCGAGAAATGGATAGATAGTAGCCACCGGAAGACAAAAGCGTTTGCAGAATACAAGTCAGTCAAAAGTGTTGAAGAACAGA
>NZ_JABFCI010000266.1:0-208 GCF_017566105.1 Akkermansia sp. GGCC_0220 | reverse complement strand
AAATTGAAAAAAATATCTACAGTATACATTATAGATTCCAATAAGATTAAATTTATGCTAACAAATGGACAAGTATATGAGACAGATAACCCAGGAACAAATAATTTTAAAGAAACTTTACTTAGTAGCAATATAAAAGTTTTAGATCAATATCCATTGAATAATATAGAAAAATTTTCTTTAATAGGTCTGTTAGTATCTATTGTCT
>NZ_JABFCI010000265.1:0-208 GCF_017566105.1 Akkermansia sp. GGCC_0220 | reverse complement strand
AGCTGGGCGCCCTTGAGCGGGGCGGGCCGTGCGAGCATGGCAGGCGGCGCCGAGGGTGGCGCGGCAGGCGGCACGGTCGGCCCACCCGGCTGCGCTGGCTCCGGCACGGCGGTGGTAGAGGAAGTCATAGGCAGTCCGCGTAGGTTCTGGGAAGGCGGGGGAGCGATGCCTGCTTATTTGGACTGCGTGGCCTGCGCGTCAACTGGCG
>NZ_JABFCI010000026.1:0-19105 GCF_017566105.1 Akkermansia sp. GGCC_0220 | reverse complement strand
ACCGTGGACAAACTGATTAAGAGTCAGCTGCTCTACCAACTGAGCTAACGAGGCACTGGAATGGCGGCGTTCCTTGCAGGAACGACCGGATGGTACCCCGTCACGGGCTCGAACCGTGGACAAACTGATTAAGAGTCAGCTGCTCTACCAACTGAGCTAACGAGGCATGTATCCGGCAGTTCCCCGCGACAAGCTCCAACTCTGAAGATGGAGCCACTGGTCGGAATTGAACCGACGACCCACGCATTACGAATGCGTTGCTCTACCCCTGAGCTACAGTGGCATCGCGAGAAGCGCGGAAGCAAGTAACCATAAGAGCCCCCTTTTAGCAAGTCTTTTTTGCAATAAGACCGTTTTTTTACGCCTTGAATCCGGAATAGAAGCCAAGTACGGCAGGTGACAGTAGAAGAGCTTGCATAGGAGGGGGAAACATGGTGGAGTTCATGTCCTCAAAGAGCTTTTCTTTCCCTACTTATCATGAAGGCATATTACATTTTCCAGCAGGCGGACGAAGAAACGATCAGCAACATTCTGGACTGGATGCGCAACCAGGAACGCGCCATTTACCGCGCCGCCGTGCGTGAACTCGGCGCTCTGAAAAAACTGCGCCCGGAATTCATCCAGCGCAAGCCCCTTCAGGAGCAATTCTCCTTCATCCAGAAAATGCTAGCGTGGAAACCCAGCAATGAAATCGGGGACCACCTGCTCCAGGTCTGGCTTCTGCGCAAGCATCAGGACATGCTGATTACTTTCCTGAATACGCTGGACATCCCCCATGACGGCAACGGCATTGTGAACGAACTGCCGGAAACGCTGGACAAGGAAAAACTCGCCAAGGCCGTGGACGAATTGTTTGAAAAATACCCTGCCGGCGTAGCGTCCGTTTACCTCCAGATGTTCCAGCTCCAGACGGAAGACGGCTGGGACGAACTGGCCGAGGTTCTGGCGAACGACCCCCGCGTCACCATTCGCTGACTTTTATCATTCTGCTCCCGTGAAGGGAATATTGGAGCCGCTCCGGAAAGGAGCGGCTCTTCTTATTTTATATTGACTGTCAGTCAGTATACTGCTATCCACGGCAGTACCCCATGAAACGTTTCCTCCTACTGCCGGCGGCATTCCTGCTGCCGTGCGCCTGCATTTCCGTCAATACGGCCGCCCAGACGCTGAACGCCGGAACCGTTTACCGCAACTGGGAACTGGATGACCGCGCCTATGTGAAAAACGGCTTCGTTTACATCAAAGCCGTTCAATGCGACCAGCGCAAGGAAACTCCGGTCATCGGACCGCCCATGGCCCAGTCAGACTTCATTTCACAAATGGAGGATATTCCGGGAACGGGAAAGACCGTCTTTTTGCAGCTTAACAAGAAAGACCTTCCCGATCCCATAGAATACAAAGACCTCCTGAGCATGGTACTTGAAGAGAATTTCACCGTTCCTCCCCGGTTTTCCCTGTATGGAGCGCATCAAATTACCCTTCCCTACCTGAACTTGAGCAGGAAAGAAAACGCTTCTCCCACCGTAGCAGCCGTAAAGATCATCAGCGCTCCCTCCACAGGCCGGAGAATTCTGGCGGGAGCACAGAGCTGCGTGATTGACGCCCCCGGTACCGTGATTGCCAATATCCTTCTTATTCCGGTCAGCATTGTCGTTACCCCCTGCCTGGGCATGTATAACCTGTGCTCCGGGGAATGACGAACCAGGCCGTTCCAAACAAAACGCACCTCCGCGTTCGTGCCCGCCCTTGCTTCATCCGCATGCGGGCAATGTTTTTCCCGCACGTGTACGTATTCCATGACCCGGGAAACTCCGGATACCTGCCGCAGCCGCCGGCTGCCGTCATGAGGGGACCGTGTCCGGCGGCTCCGGACGGAACGTCCAGCCTTCATCCCCGTGATACACCATCATCCGAGTCATGCCGCCGTCAATGACCAGGTTTTCCGCATTGACGAAGCCGGAGCGGCAGAGGAAGAACACAGCCTGAACGATATCCTCCGGCGTTCCAACGCGCCCGGAAGGATGCTGGAGGCCGTCCTCCGGGGACAAGGCTCCAAAGGCCCCCGTGTCAATCCAGCCGGGGCTGATGCTGTTCACCCGGACGCCGAGGGGCGCGAGGCTCATGGCAAGAGCGTGGGTCAGGGAGATGAGGGCTCCCTTGGCCGCGCTGTAGCTTTCCGTATCCTTCTGGGACATGGAAGCGCGGGTGGAGGCGATGTTCACGATGGAAGCCCCGCGGGAAAAATGATCACGGAACAAAAGGCTGAGCAGGTAGGGGGCAGCAACGCCCACGCGCAGAACTTCATTAAAGTCCTCATAAGAGCAGCCGGAAAGAATGCCGTGGCGGGTGATGCACGCATTGTTTACCAGGACATCCACCCGGCCGAAGTGCTCCAACACTTTTTCCGCAAAAAAACGCACGTCCTCTTCCACCCCCGCATCACCCGTCACGCAGAGATGGCCTTCTCCCGGCAATTCATCCAGCAGGGAGGCCGTTTCCTCATGCTTCACATCCAGCACCGCCACGCGTGCGCCTGCTGCGGCGCAAGCCTCCGCAATGGCGCGGCCAATGCCGCCGACTCCGCCCGTCACGACCACGGCACTTCCGGAAAAATCAACATCCATCATGGGCAGATTGTCCCGTTCCGACGCCGGATGTCAATAGGCGCTTTCCGGCATGCAGCCCTCAGTGCGTGTACATCACATAGCGGTAAAAGCCCATGGCGCGGGAAAGAAGAGGGGAACGGGTCACAACGTCCGTCTCCACGATAAGATGGGCCATGGTACTGGAAACGGCCATTTCCGCTTCCTCCGCACGGCGGCTGATGCGTTCCAGATCCCTGGTTTTTACCTGGTTCATGCGGCCAGATTTCTGAAAATCATCCACGACGTAGCGCAGCCTTTTCAGCCTGGCCACCACTTCCACCAACTCCATGGCGCGCTGGTCCGCCGTTCCGGTATCCTTAATGCCGCGCAGGAGATGCTGGATTCTTTCCAAACACAGGCAGAACTCCTCCATGGTCATGATGGGATCAGCCCAGAATTCCTGAAAATCCACCAGCCTAGGCTGTTCCATCTCAAGCCCCACCACTGCTTTCTGCATGGACGGGGAATCATACATTCTGGCCGTCACCAGCTTCAGGAGCGCCCGGAAAGCGCGTTTGCGGTTCTCGTCCGCCCTTCTCCTCATCTTCTCCAACCCGTCGTGGCAGTGCCGTTCAAAACCGGGGAGCCATTCTCCGTACTCCTGCTCCAGCCGGGTGATATTGTCCATCTGTTCCCTGACCATGCGCCCCTGAAGGGCTACGGACATGGCATAAGCCTCCGCAGCCACCTTGTTGTCAATCCCCTCCAGCATGTCCACCATGGTGGCGTACTGCTCCAGATACGCTTTCAGGAACGGCAGTATCCTGTCGTTCAAATACTGGGCCATCCGTTCGTCCGTCAGGCTGAGACCGTACTTTTCCAGATCATCCCTGATGACGGCGGAATCGTAATACTTGAGTTCATGAAGCTTCAGCATCGCCTGCATCATCCGGTCGCGGGCCTTGTCCACGCGCTCCCGGAGAATGGAATGGAAGGAGGGGTGAGCCTCCCGGGACTCTTCATGCACGCGCGGATTCAGAATCATCAGCCGCCCGCAGTTCATGTCGTAAAGCTTCAGCCTGTCCGTCAACCGCCCCAGTTCCACCATCACGGCCTCTCCCGCAGCCCGGTCCTGGATGGAAGCGACCAGATCCGTCATCTGCTCCACGTCCTTCAGGCGCAGGGAAAGCAGTTCTTCATAGGATTCCACCGGGGAAAGCTTTTCAGCCTCCTTTTCCTCCGCAGCCCTTTCCCCTTCCTCCTTGTCCCCGCAGGAACACAGTGCCAGCAAACACGCGCCTCCCAACAGCGGCAAATTCAGGAACAGGGAAAAACGGGAACTGAGTTTCATGAGAAAGCGGCGTTGATGAGGGAGGCTCTGGAGCCCGGCCCGCATCGTGGCAACATGGTTACCGTAAGAAAGCGTCCCCAAAGTTCAAGGCCTTTTCATTTCATCCGGAAAAAACATTCCCGCATTCTTGATGTGCGGAAATATTCTTTTAAATATCATGAACACTCTCCCGAACCCGGAGGTCACACCTTATTACCAACTCCATCCTATCCGCCGTGATTCTTGACATTCTTCAATACGGACACCCCCTTTTGAGGGAGGAATGCAGCCCCGTGGTTCATATCAACAAAGACCTTCTTTCCTTCCTGGACGACATGCAGGAAACCCTGGCCCAGGGGGGCATAGGCCTGGCCGCTCCGCAGGTGGGAAGAGCCATTCAGATGGTCACCATCAATATTCCGCCCACGGACGCCACTACTACATGGCTGGAAGTGGACGGACGCCCGGCCACGCTGGCGCAAATCATGCCCTTGAATTTCATCAATCCCGTCCTGCACCCCTTCGGCAGGAATGTGCCGTACCGGGAAGGCTGCCTGAGCATCACCAAGGTGTATGCGGACGTCCTGCGCCGCTCCTGCGTGAAGGCCATCCTGACCCTGGTGGACGGACGCACCGTGACCATCAAATGCAACGGGCTCCTGGCGCGCTGCCTGCAGCACGAGGTGGACCATCTTCAGGGAGGCCTGTTCACGGACCTGGTTTCCCCGGAGGACCATGACAAGGTGGTGCGGAGGCTCCGGCTGACCCATCCGGACGCCTTTGAGGAAGACGACGACAGCTACGCCCGCCGCATGAAGGAGGAACGCCGCGCCCGGGCCCGGGATGCCCAAACGCCACCCACGCCCAGAAAAACCGCTTGACGCTCCGGGAGCAAATCCGCTCCCGCCTATCCTGTGCCTTCTTAAAAAATGCCCCGGCGTTCCATCTGGAAGCCGGGGCATTCGTTATACGGTAAAAAAGCGGATAAATCAGACAATCCAGTCCAGAACCACCTTGCCGGACTTGCCGGAATTCATGGCCTCAAAGCCTTCCCGGAATTCCGTGTAGGGCAGGCGGTGCGTAATGATGGGCGCTATATTCAGGCCGCTGCGGATCATGGAATCCATCTTGTGCCAGGTTTCAAAAATTTCACGCCCGTAAATGCCCTTCATCTTCAGCCCCTTCCAGATAAACTTGTTCCATTCGATGCTGGAGCCGTCCGGCTGGATGCCCAGCAGGGAAATGTTGGCTCCGTTCCGGGAATTGTCGATGATGTCTTTCAGGCAGGACGGGGCGCCGCTCATTTCCAGGCACACGTCAAACCCTTCCGTCATTTCCAGCTCCTTCATTACGTCCTCCAGTTTTTCACGGGTCACGTTCACGGTACGGTCCGCGCCCAGCGTCTTGGCCAGGCTCAGGCGGAAATCATTGATGTCCGTGATAACCACCGTCTTGGCTCCGGCCTTCTTGCAGACGGCGGCGGCCATGCAGCCGATGACTCCCGCGCCCGTAATCAGGACGTCTTCCCCCACCATGTCCCAGGACAAGGCCGTATGGACGGCGTTGCCCAGAGGGTCGAAGATGGAGGCGATTTCCATCGGAATGCTCTTGTGGATGCGCACCACGTTGTCCTGGGGAATGGAAAGATACTCCGCAAAGCAGCCGGGCCTGTTCACGCCCACGCCCTTCGTGTTCGGGCAAAGGTGCTTCTGACCGGAACGGCAGCTGCGGCAGTGGCCGCAGACGATGTGGCCTTCCCCGGAAACGATTTCCCCGGGCTTGTATTCCGTTACGGAGGAACCCACGGATTCAATCACGCCGCAGAACTCATGACCCACGTGCATCCCCACGGGAATGGTCTGCTGGGCCCACTTGTCCCAGTTCCAGATATGAAGGTCCGTGCCGCAAATGGCTGTTTTATGAATTTTAATCAGGACATCGTTCGGGCCGACTTCCGGCATGGGGACATCCATCAGTTCCAAACCGGGGCCTGCCTGCGTTTTTACAAGAGCTTTCATGCCCCCCATTCATGCTCTTTTTCCCCTGCGGCGGCAAGCCCAAAATTCGTTTCCGGCGCACCGGAAAACCGCTTCCGGAACGGAGGTCTGGGGCACCGCCGCATCCCCTTCTCCCCGGCCCGGTAAAACCCCGGAAAGCAAACTCCGGAAAGGCATTCCTGTTCAATCAACAATTCAGACACACACACAATTTGCCCTTTCCAATATGGACGAATCATGATACCAAGGCATACGGTTCACCTGTTGAACGCTTTACTCTACTTACAGAACCATGGCGAAATCATTTTTACCCACCATTTTCGAACATCCGTATGAAATCGACCCCAAATACGGAAAAAGCGTAGCGTACTTCTCCATGGAATACGCCATTGACAATTCATTCAAAATCTACTCCGGCGGCCTGGGCTACCTGTCCGGCTCCCACATGCGCAGCGCGCACGACCTGCGGCAGAACCTCGTAGGCGTCGGCATCCTGTGGAGCTACGGCTACTACAACCAGATCCGGGCGGAAGACGGTTCCATGGCCACGCAATACATGCGCAAGAACTACCCGTTCCTGGAAGACCACAACATCAAATTCCTCATTCACGTCTGCGGCGCGCCCGTCTGGGTGAAGGCCTACTTCCTGAATCCTGAAACCTTCGGCACCGCCCCCATGTTCTTCCTTTCCACGGACCTGGAGGAAAACGACGAGGAAAGCCGCAACATTTCCCGCCGCCTGTACGACGCCAACGGCTTCACCCGCATCGCCCAGTACGTGCTGCTCGGCAAGGGCGGCGCCCGCCTCTTTGACGAGCTGGGCATTGAACCGGAAATCTACCACCTGAACGAAGCCCACGGCCTGGCCGCCGCCTTCCACGTGCTTGCCAAGACCGGCAGCGTGGAGGAAGTGCGCAAGCGCTTCGTCTTCACCACCCACACTCCGGAGGAAGCCGGCAATGAAAAGATGGATGTGAACACCATGAACACGTTCTCCTTCTTCGACGGGCTTTCCATGGAACAGGTGCGCGCCGCCGTAGGCCTGACGGACAACACGTTCAACTACACGCTGGCCGCCCTGCGCCTCTCCCACATCGCCAACGGCGTCTCCAAGCTCCACGGCGAAGTTTCCCGCCAGATGTGGAAGGACTATGAAGGCGTGTGCCCCATCATCCACATCACGAACGCCCAGAACCAGAAATACTGGCAGGACCCGGAACTGGCGGAAGCCTTCCAGGCCCGCAACAAGGAGGCCTTCATCCGCCGCAAGCGCGCCCTGAAAAAAGCCCTCTTCCACATGGTGGGCGAGCAGACGGGGCGCGTTTTTGACCCGAACTGCCTCACCATCGTCTGGGCGCGCCGCTTTGCGGCCTACAAGCGTCCGGACCTGGTCACCGGCAATCCCACCATGTTTGAACGCATGCTCCAGCGCACCAATTATCCGGTGCAATTCATCTGGGCTGGCAAGCCCTACCCGATGGACCACGGCGCCATTGAAATCTTCAACCGCCTGAATGACATGACGGCCAAATACCCCCGTTCCGCCGTACTCACCGGCTATGAACTGGGCCTGAGCCGCTACCTGAAAAACGGTTCCGACGTGTGGCTGAACAACCCCGTAGTCACCCGGGAAGCCTCCGGCACCTCCGGCATGTCCGCCGCCATGAACGGCTCCATCTCCGTCTCCACCAATGACGGCTGGATCTGTGAATTCGCCAAGGATGGGGAAAACTGCTTCGTCATCCCGGAAGCGGCTCCGCACCTCTCCCCGGAAGCCCGCGACCGCTCCGACCGCGACAACTTCTACAACATCCTGGACGACAATATCCTGCCGCTCTACTACGATCACAACGACAAGTGGATGGACATCGTCTTCAATGCGATGACGGACATCTACCCCGAATTCGACTCCGACCGCATGGCGGACCAGTACTACACGGAAATGTACAACAGCTAAGGAAAACTCTTTTCCCGCTTTTACGCAACGGCCGCCCTTCCCCGTGGAAAGGCGGCCGTTCCTTTTCAAGCCTGTTTCAAAAATCCATGGACCGGAGTTGAGCAGTCCTCAAAAAAGACCGGGGGGCTATTTGGCCTCCCCTTCTTCGCCGCCGGCGTCAGCCGCGGCCTTGTCCGCGGGCCGCTTGCGGCGGTGCGCAAAAACATTCTCCTGCTGCCATACGCGGGAAAAGGCGGACGTGATGAGCCCCGTGGAAATGGCAATGATGGATACGGCAATGAACATGATCACTCCGGTAAAAATGCGCCCCATGGGCGTAATGGGCACCAGGTCCCCGTAACCCACCGTGCTCAGGGTTTCCACGGCGAACCAGAGGGCGTCAAAAAAGGACCGGAACTTCTCCGGCTGGGCCTCATGCTCCGCAATGTAAATACCCAGAGACGTGACGTAAAGCATGAACAGGATCACGGAGAAAAACAGGAAAAACTCATCCCGGATCAGGTAAAAGGCCTTTTTAAAACTGGCCGCAGTTTCATTAAACCGGGCCAGCTTGAAAATGGCCAGCACGCGGACAATGCGCAGGGAATAAAGAATCTGCCAGTCCACTCCGAAAAACATGCCCAGGAACGGCACGCAGACGATAAAATCCAGAATACCCATGCCGCTGAAGATATAAGCCTTCCGCGGCTTGGCGCACAGCACCCGCAGGATGTACTCAAACACGAAGAAATAGCTGATCCAGTAATTCACCTTGGCCGCAATGCGGCCTACCAGCGGGTGAACGTCCGGAATGGCATTCAGCGTGTACAGCATGAACCATACCAGGATCAGCACCCTGACGACATTTTCCCAGGGGCCGAAATTGGCTGCGCCTTGCTTGGTGCGGGTAATCAGGGGCATGGCGGGAATCAGGAATGAAGGGCGGCTTTCCACTCGTCAGCCTTGAAGCCGACACAGATCCTCCCGTTGGTAATCAGAATGGGGCGTTTGACCAGCATGCCGTTGGTAGCCAGCAGGGCTACCTGGTCATCCAGGCTCATGCCGGGAAGCCTGTCTTTCAAATTCATGCTCTTGTACAGCAGGCCGCTGGTATTGAAAAACCTCTTGGACGGCAGGCCGCTCTCTTCAATCCAGGTCCGGAGTTCCTCCGCCGTGGGATTCTGCTCCACAATATGGCGGTCCTCATAGGAAACGCCCTGCTCGTCAAGCCACTTTTTAGCTTTCTGGCAAGTCGTGCACTTGGGATATTCAATAAACAAGGAAGACATACCTGCACGCTAGCCCCGTAAACTCACCGGGTCAAGCGGGCAGCACAGCCATCCTGCCGTCATGACTTGATTGGAGCACACCGGGAGCCTCCGCCATGAAAGCGGCGTACCCGGCAAGAAACCGCGGCAGGAAGGCCCCGGCACGCCGGAACGTCAAAGCACCATGGCGCTTCCCAGCTGCGCGATGGAAACGGGATTGGGCTGCCGTTTCCTGAGCGCCTCCGCCAGGGCGAGGGAGGCCTTCTCCTCCCCGTGCGCCAGAATGATATTCCTCTTGGGCCCTCCGGTCTTGTCAAAATACTCCAGCAGCTCTCCATGGTCCGCATGTCCGGAAAAGGAATCCATCTCCCGTATCCTGGCCCGGACGGTGTACTGCTTGCCCAGGATGGGAACCTCCTTCCATCCGTCCATGATCTTGCGGCCCAGCGTATGTTCCGCGCAATAGCCCACAAAAAGGACCGTATTCTTCGGGTTGCCGATGTTGTTCGCCAGATGGTGCAGGATGCGCCCTGCTTCACACATGCCGGAGGCGGAAATGATGATGGCCTGCTCACTCATCTTATTCAGATCCTGGGATTCCCCTACGGAGCGGATAAGCCGCAATTGTTCAAAGCAGAACGGCTCCTTCTCCCGGAACAGGAAATCATACACCTCCTTGTTAAAGCATTCCGGGTGAATGCGGAAAATCTCCGTGGCGCTCACGGCCATGGGGCTGTCCACATACACGTTCAGGAGGGGAAGCCTGCCTTCATGGTACGCCCGGTTGAACAGGTAAAGAAGCTGCTGGGTGCGCTCCACCGCAAAAGCGGGAATGTAAATGCGGCCGCCCAGTTCCAGAGCCTCCCTGATCACCCTGCAAAAGGCCTCGTCATCCCGGGAGGGGGCTTCATGGAAGCGGCCTCCGTAAGTGCTCTCCATCAAAAGGATGTCCACATCCGGAACGGGCACGGGATCACGCAGGAGTTCATTATCCCCTCTCCCCACGTCTCCGGAAAACAGGAAGCGCTTCTTCCGCCCGTCTTCCTGGTCCTCAATATCCAGGCACACCTGCGCGGCCCCCAGAATATGGCCCGCATCATAAAACGTGAGCGTCACGCCCGGAACGACGGGGATGGACCGTTCATACCCGATATTCACGAACTGGCGCATGCACTGCTCCGCGTCCTGTTCGGAATAAGTGGGATAAACTTCCGGCTGCTGAATGCCCCGGCGCTTGTTCATCTTATTAATAAACGCGCAGTCGTGCTCCTGGATGCGGGCCGCGTCCGCCAGCATGATCTGGCAGAGGTCCCGGGTCGCAAACGTACTGTAAATATTCCCCTGAAACCCCTGCTTCACCAGATTGGGAAGGTTGCCGGAATGGTCGATGTGCGCGTGGGAAAGAACCACCGCGTCCACCTCCGCCGGAGAAAAATAGGGAAAATCCTTGTTGATGTGCCAGGCCTCCTCACGCCGCCCCTGGTACATGCCGCAATCCAGAAGAATCCTGCTCCCGTTCACCTCCAGCAAATGCTGGGACCCCGTGGTCGTACCCGCCGCGCCGCAAAAATGAATTTTCATTAATACATGTGTACAACAAGCCTCCGGTTAACGCAAGAAATCAATACCTTCCGGGATGATGAATTTCATACGGCCATGCGCACAATTTCAAGTTCCCTGCATTGACTTTCTCCCATCACAATTCTGCATGCTTATGCCCACGCTTCCAAAAAATCTCACAACGCAGAGAATATCCCCAGACTAAGGAAAAACAAAAAAGCTGTTCTCTCATTTCTGAAAACCAACCTGTCAACAATGTTATCGGCTCCTCATGAAAGTCCAAGAGCAAAGACAATCAAAAATGGAAGAAACCATAAAATAGATAACGCCAGAGCTATAATAAAATCCATCTTCTTTTTATCTTCAATAATCCCGCATACCCCCCACAACAAGCTAAGAATAGGTCCTCCAACCATTATTGAAGCAAAAAACATCATGGACAATTCAGTCAAGTTGCTCAAATCCATCCATTTCGGGAAACCATAAAAACGGATTCCCATGCTCGTTCCGCACAAAAGCAATGTAATGATCCATGAAGCTAGCACAGGATAGTATGATTTTATCTTCATCTTTAACGGGATGCTTTTAAACAAGCGCAAAGAACATCTTTGATCTGTTTGCCTTTTTCTTTTAAATATTCGTCATTCACACCAGGATTTGTGACATAGTCTGGATCATTCTCCTTCTGCACTCTCACCTTTCTTAATAATCGTCAACTCCTTGGCGAAATTCATTTCATTGTCAGAAATTATTTTTCTGATGAATATCTAGATAGCACTGACATTCAATACAAAATATATTATCAATAGGACAAGTCGATGAAAAACTATTAATAATTTCTCCAATGTAATAGCAGAAAAGCATTTCTCGTATAGAAAGAATAAAATCGTTCCCCCAATATTGGGGGAACGATCCATCTTGTCGACAATGTGTAATATATAATTAATAACGCATGTAATTTTTGTGGATCATAAGAAAATACTTAATACCTGTGATATTAACAATATGTTATTTGCAGTTCTGCGGCATATCTTTGATTTTCTCATAATTTTATTATTTTATATAATATATATGATGATAAAAATCCCCAGCAAGCAGATAAAAAATACATTAATAAATGCATGCCGTTTATAATAAATTCACCTTCTCGAAATAAAATGGCACCGAATACAGCACCTGTAATCAAGTAAAAAAACAGTTCTATCTTTTTATTGATTTTTATCCTATTTAACAAATTTAATACCAAAAAAACTATTACCGACGGCAGATATAAAATAACAAAAATTATAATGGGAAGAACTAGGACAGTTTTAAAAAAATCAGAACTATGAAAATTAATATATAATGTACTCAAATAATAAATAAAAACAAATCCAAATGGAATCAAAAATGAAAATGAAATTGTAAACAATAATAACCTGAAATGGGATAACTCCTCAATTTTTCTTTTACAATTATCGGATTTGACAATTTTTAATAATTTCATGTAATTCATTAAAATTATTTTTAACTTTCTCAGGGGGCTGCCCATGGTCAGGTATATATTTATCCCCTATTTTTTCTTTATTATTTTTTAATTTTTCTGATCTTTTTTCATATCCTTCTCTCCAACCGGCTACATAATTCTGATACCGATCTGCATCATTCATGGATTTGGGAATATATGGATATATATTTTCAATCACTTTCGCCATATATGCCGATGCGACATGCATAGTTCCTTGTGGTGTTAGTAAATACGCTTTCATTTGTTGTCTACTCTGAAATTCAAATCCTCCATTTTTCATTTCTTCCGTTAAAACACTAATAGCCGTATCAACATTAATATTACCTATTCCTATATCTGTTCCACCGAGGATTGTTTCTCCCCCGCCTTCCCCGAGAGAGGCAAATGTATCTTGAACTGCATCAGCAATTCCCCAATACTTCTCAGGTCTCGTTGAATATTCATCAGCTAAAGCCATAGCTACAGCTTCCGGAGGAACTCCATATTCGTGTGCCTGCTGAAGTAAACATCTACAATTCTTTTTGAAATAATCTAATACTTCATTGGAATAAAGTCCAACAATATCTGTGTGCCATATTGGATTATTGTATAGAAATGAATATAAATTATTTCCACCCTGTTCATTGATAAAATCCCGGTTAATCCAACGACCATCCAGAGGGTTGAGATAGCGGTAGTTGTAATAAACCATCCCCAGTTCATCGTCATGATATTCCGACGAGAAACGGAAGGGATTGACCAGGGCCATGTCGCCTTCAGCTTTGATAACGGCTCCGTAGGGAGCGTATTCATACAAGGCACGGCGCCCGGCCTTGGAACCGAAGAGAGCAATCGCATTCTTCATCCGGTCGTGCGTGAAGTACAGGTTTTCCGGATTACCGCCTGTTTCATCATAGTTCCGCATGGCGAGAATACGCGTAGCTGTGGTCTCTACAGGATCCCACAGGTAGGTTTTCTTCAAAATGGGTAAAACCGTTTCATCCGCGTGTACGGCATCCAGTTCTGCGATTTGCAGATAGTCCTTGTAAATGAAACGTTTCCGAGAAACGAGATTTTCTCCGTTGTATACGGATTTTTCCACCCGCCGGTGCAGGTAGTCGTATAAACATTCAATGCGCGTCTCACCCTGTACAAATTCAATGGCTTGGTTGAACACGTTGTAAGTAACGCTCCATTCCCCGGTAACCGTTTTCACCTTTGTCTGGTTACCTTCCAAATCATATTCCGGCAGGAAAGGAGTTTGCGTTCCTTCAATAATAGATACATACTGATTAAGTTCGTTGCTGGCATACACAGAAGAATCTGCGGTTCCTTCCCGGCCAGTTATCCGGTTGCCCATGTTGTCATAAACATAGCTGTATGTTCCACCCCGACTCATCGCGTCGGCAACAAGCTCTCCCCGTCCATTATACGTATAATTATGTATCAAATCGGGATTAGGAGTGTTGAAGTAATCCATTTTTGTCATGGGACGTCCCAGGATATCATAGGTATAATCAACCTTTGCGGGATAATTCTGCCCTCCAGGACGGAGATAATCTACTTTGACGAGCAAATTCCTCTTTTCTTCCCGCGTATACCATCTTTTGAGGGTATTAGGGTAGGAAAGCGTCTCCAATAGCCCATGGTTAACATTGTAACCGTAATTAAAGGGAGCTTCCAGACCATCCATGGAGACATTACCCAGCCTTCCCTTGGTATCATATCCATAGGAAACGGCCTGTACGGTTTCCTCCCCGCAAAGAAGGCTGTAGCCTGTTATACGCCCCAGAGGATCGCGAGTATTAGAAAGGACACTGGAGACAAGTCCTTGCATCTTTTCCGCCTCCAGTTCATTGTACTGGTTGTATATAAATTCCCGTGTCCCGGTGCCGTCCGAAATCGAAACAGGCATGCCGAGGTAGTTGTAAGAATAAGTGACCGCAGGCGTTTGCGTGGTAGAGGAATCGTCACAGATGACAGAGAGAAGTTCCCCGGTGAGCGGAGCATAAGTCCTTATTGCTGCGAGGGAACGGGGATTAATGATCCTCTCCAGCCGGTTCATGGAGTCATACTCATAGTTGGCGGAAGTTCCATCAGCATAGGTCTTACTGAGAAGCAAACCGGTGGACGCGTCATAGCGCCAAGTAGTCGTATCGCCATCCGTACGTTCCGTGGGATCGGAAACAATGGCCTCTTCCCCAGCCCGGAAAGTGGTCAGGGAAACCACGTTGTCCGCGTCATCATAGGCATAAAGGGCTGGCTGGACACCTGTACCGTATTCAGCAATTTTACGTCCTCGGCAGTCATAGGAGAAGCAGACCGTGTTTCCCAAGGCATCCATCACAAGGGAGGGTTTTCCTGTGGCTGGATCATAGGATGTCGTGGTAACACCACCCATGGAGTTCGTTACCTTGACGGAACGCCCGGAGACATCCTGCTCCACAATGGTAGTATTGCCGCGGGCATCCGTATCAATCAGTGTTAAACCATGTTCCGTATAAATGCGAGCATGGGTGGTCATGACGCCTGCCAGATCCATTCCTGAAATCAGGAAGTCATCTATCAAGACATCTGCCGCCACGGTATTGGAAGCTGGAGTTTGCCGTTTGATAATTCGTTTGGCGGATGTTGAATATTCCGTCCATGTAATGCCTTCATTACCCCGTGTGTCCCTAATCACGGTTTTTCCGGCCAGGGAGGCATGAATTGATGAGATGAGACTGCTTTCCGAAGTCCTGACAGGGGACCCTTCCGGCGTATAAATGGTAGAGGTCTCTTTCAGATAGACTCCATCTGATCCATCCTCAAAAGAGACAGCCCATTCCGTAATGCGGGAGTTGAGTTTTGTAGGGGAATCATCCAGCTTGACAGTTTCTCTGATGAGGTTTCCCATCGTATCATAGTCATAAAGAATGGGGGCCAAACCAACCGTCTGCTCCTGTGTTTTTTGCCCCTTTTCATTGTAGGCATAGTCGGTAACAATCCATCCCTCTTCCGTATTGGGAAGTTCTTTCTTCACCGTCTGTCCGAAACCGTCCACGGTCTCTCGGGAAAGTACGATGTCGGCCTTTCCTTCCGGGGAAGGGGTTGAAATGGTGGTGCGGACTCCGTTCTTGAGAGCCTCCACCATATAAATCAAGTGTCGCTGTCCTGTTCCTGATTGCTCCAGGAGAGTGCCGTCCGCGTGCTTCCGTGTGATAAGAGTAGCTCCTGTGGGAGTTGTTTCAGTTGTGGTCAATCCGTCTTCACTATAAGAGTAGGTTGTTACGCGCCCCAGTTTATCCGTGTAGGAAACACGACGTCCCAGCAAATCATAGCTCGTCCTGGTGATGGTTGTCATTGGACCGATGTCTACACGAGTTTCAAGAATACGGTCCATCGCATCCCTGGTATAGGAGGTGATCATTTCCGGAGTAGTTTCTGTTGCGGAGCGGATAACTTCTACAAGCTGCCGGGCCGTATTGTAGGAATAGGTAGTGAGAATACCGTCTTCATCCCGTTCCCACAGAGGACCGCAGCACATCATTTCACGTTCTGTAATACGGCCATTGGCGCGCGTGCGTTTAATCCAGCGGTTTTCACAGTCGTATTCGTAATCCATGGCTTCAACCAGCTTCCAAGTACCGTTAGAAAGCAGAACGTAATCTTCTATCCGCATGTCATTTCCCTGAGCAGAGACATAACGAATTTGACGCGTGCTTTGACCATGAACAGCTTTCCCCGATACTTGCGTTTCTTTCGTAACTTTGTAAAGAGATCCGTAAGAGTTATTGGGCTCATAGGTATAAGCTGTCTGTACTCCATTGATATCCCGGTGGAATTTAATGCGTCCTTGGGCATGGGGATTGGGAGCGGTGCCCAGCCAGGTTTCTGTCGCCTCAAACTGTGTTTTATCAGACCCAAGAGCCGTGGTCCGTTTTTCTACGCGGCGCACATGATTGACTGTGGAGTATTTGTAATTGATACGCCGGTACTGGGTAGCATTTCCTTCTTTAACAAGGGCGATGCGTTGATGGTCAATGTCCGAATCATAGAAATCCCCATCCTTATAATACGTATAGATAGCCTTGCGAGTGCCTCCGGCCCACGGCTCATACGAGACAGTGGGGCGGCTGTGCGTATCATAACCGCTAGACCAGATATTGTCTTTTGTGGAGGCGTTCTTATCCACTACATTGCCGCGCCCGGCATCGTCATAGGAATAGGTAGTCTTCCGGGAGATGGAACTGCCGTAAGCCATAGTTTTGTCATTTCTCTGCGTTCCTTCATCCGTCTTAGAGAAAGTTTCTGAAGTACATGAAACCACCTCTCCCTCCATTCCTCTCTTGACTTTTGCAGTAAGCCGATAGCGGTTGCCTCCAAGCTCTTCTCGCTCTACCAGTGTGACAATCTCGTCTTCTCCGGTGCCTTTTGACATGCTCCAGGCACCACCAGTCTGCCACCAGGATACCACATAAGGGGGACGACCAGCCGCCCGCTCTGTAACAATGATGCGGTCACGTTCTTCGTTGGGGCCAATATTAAAGGATTTGAAAGGTTCCCCTGTGAGCTGATACAAACCGGTGGAATTGTCTTTAGCTCCTACCTGGTTTGGAAGATATAGGGCGATGGAGTAACCATTTTCACTAATATTTTCGATATTTGCCACCCCATCCCACAAGTTCCATATCTGACGCAGACTCCCGTCTTCAGCTTTTACAATATCAAGGTAACGGGCAAATTCGGAAGAAGAAATCTGTTTACCGGACCAACTGTTATAACTGGAAGGCATTCCTGAAACAGTTGAATAAATAGTGGAACTTTTGGTATGTGTTTTAAATTCTATGTGGGGGGGTTCTCCCGAACTTCCGTATTGGAACCGGGCGGAGGTGGTTGTACCGGTAGAAACTCCGGCGCCGAAGATGGAATTGCCGTCTCCTCCGATGAGGTAATGATGTTTGCTTGTTCCGGAGACAACTTTCACCATGGTGTTGGGCTGGCCGATATAGCTGGAGCCGGATGGTTTCTCCAGACGACTTGCCATCGGATGATTGTAGGCAAGAGAGTGGATTGACCAAGCCGTTTCTGAAAAATTTTTGGCCGTAATTTCAAGCATGCCTCCCGGTACGCCTCCCATGCCTCGGAAGGTACCGAAATTCGCCTGCCAAAGCATGTTGTTCTTGCTAATGGTAGCTGTGATATTTTTACCGCCGGAAGAACTGGCCCATTCTGCCGAGCGGATTTTCCGAGAAGCAGGGGCCCCTTCCTCTCCGCCCGGCTGCGTCGTATTTTCGTTCTGAGACCCTTTCTGGCAATCGCAGTCATCCCGCTCACAATCTCCGGCATTGTCTTCATTGTCTTCCGGAACAGCTTTGCCCGGACTGGCATTCAGGCTAAATTCCAGGAAGGCTTTGTTAGCGTTCTTTTTATAGTCAATATTATCATAACTTAACGTAGCGCAATAAAACCCGGGAAGAAGTTTCCCGGAAGCAGAATCACTCTGTCCGGAGCTCCCCCCATTCGGCCCCTGCTCAGGCAAGCTGATTTTCAAAGGACCCATGGAAAATTCGCCTAAATCGTCGACGCTCAAGTCTGCTGTAACTTGAACGGGTTCCCTGGTCTCCCCTGATGGATCACCAACTTTAACTATCCAGTAAAAATCCTTGTGGAAACCTTCAGAAGGAGGGCCCTCTTTAATGGATTCATGAATATTTTGAGGTTCACCAGTGCGCGTACGGGTAGCGGGAATGTAATATTTAAAACCAGGATATTCCTCAGCAAGAATCATGTTGGAGGAATCGGATCGGGATATGGAATTTCCATTATCCCTGCTGTTATCGAATGTTTGTTCGTTCATCGATGTTGTTTTGTTAGATATTGATAAACAAAATATTGAGACTTGCATCACGATAGTATGCGTATTCTCAATAAGTATTCTCTGTAGCATACTTCTTTTTCAAGAATCAACGGAAAGAGTAGCCGGGTAATTCATGCCTGCAATGGCAGGAGAATAAAATTCGCATTGCGTTATTTTCGCAATCTCATTTTATAAGAGGAATTCTTTTCTTATTCCGCTCCATGGTTCACGTTCCAGCAGAAAAATCCATCCCCCTTCTCTTTCGCCTATCAGTAAAATAAATAAATCCCGCGTATGATTCATCAAGAATTTGATCAAGTGGAATCTACGACAAAGAATATTCCATGGAATCAACCACGGAATATCGGAAAAGAAGGCTGTCTGCTACCAATTGAAGGTAACAGGAAAAAGTTAACAAAAAAGGCGGGGAAATCCCCGCCTGCTCAAGTTTTTTATCAGATGAAAACCTACTTACTCTCCTTTTTGGTTTCCGCCGGCTTCTCCGCTTCCACGTCAATGGGCTGGGAAAGCTCGGGAGAGGGGCGGGATTCCGGCTTGGAGGCGGGAACATCGCTCATGGTTTCCTTCTCCGTCTTCAACAGCTCTTCTTCAAACTCGGACTTGGCCTTCTTGAACTCTCCCAGGCTCTTGCCCAGGCCGCGGGCGAATTCCGGGAGTTTCTTAGCGCCGAACAGCAGGAAAACGATCACCAGAATGGCGATAATCTCCGGCGTTCCCAGACCAAAAATAGCTAACGTGTTCATCATGGAGTGCTACGGTGTTTTTAACAGATTTTTTTCATGACGGATACTCCATAATACGCTTCATGCGTCATCAGAGGATTCCTGTTCCTGTTTTTGCTGCTCCGCAAGCCTTCTGACGGCAAAACGGTGGAAACGCCAAACGACCAGGAAGATCACCAGGAAAAGCGCAGGGAAGACAATCACCAGAATGGCGATAATCTCCGGCGTTCCCAGTCCAAAAATAGCTAACGTATTCATCATGGAGTGCTACGGTGTTTTTAACAGATTTTTTCATGCCGGATACCTCATAATACGCTTCATGCGTCATCAGAGGATTCCTGTTCCTGTTTTTGCTGCTCCG
>NZ_JABFCI010000264.1:0-208 GCF_017566105.1 Akkermansia sp. GGCC_0220 | reverse complement strand
ATCTTTAGAAAGTAATTTTTTCATCAGTTCTACGACTGAATCCACGGGTTCTTTTCTACTTTTTACCGCTGTTCCATCCCAATCAAAAAAAATGGCTTTATACTGCATTTATTTTCCCTCCCGATTCTCCATCTGTATTTTTAATGTACTTCCGGCAGAGCATGTATATATATTTCCCATATATGTCACCCGGAGTTCTTTTGCTGCG
>NZ_JABFCI010000263.1:0-208 GCF_017566105.1 Akkermansia sp. GGCC_0220 | reverse complement strand
ATGAAAAACAGCAAGTAAATGACATAGGCTACCGTAGAAAGATACCAAGGTGGAAGAATGTACAAAGGGATAGAAAATACCTTATATTCCGTATTAAATACATCTTTCTTATAACGGACCTTTAAAACATAGCTACCCGAAGGTATTTCTAGATACGATGCTTCATTTATACTACTAAACGAGGTCCAGTCTTTATCAAATCCGTCCA
>NZ_JABFCI010000262.1:0-208 GCF_017566105.1 Akkermansia sp. GGCC_0220 | reverse complement strand
AGAAAAGATAATTGAAATTCATGGTGAGCATCCCGATATGGGATATAGGCTCATCAGGGATACGCTGGAGCATGATTATATTATAAGCGTCAATGATAAACGGGTCTCGCGGGTATGCCGTAAGAAAAAGATTCAGTCTCATATAACACACAAATATAATTGTTGCACAAAGCCAGCCACCGATCCGGCTTATATTGCCGAAAATATA
>NZ_JABFCI010000261.1:0-209 GCF_017566105.1 Akkermansia sp. GGCC_0220 | reverse complement strand
CCTCATCAAATATCGCAATCTTGCATGCACTAGTCCCAATATCAATTCCTAATAAATACTGATTCATAGCACCACTCATTCTTTCTAATATGCTTTCCCGTCGCATCCGCATACCTTCATGCGGCCTTTGACCAGTTCTTTTACAGCCTCGATTCCTACCACGCCAAGTGTCTTCGGGTCAAATGTCTCCGGCTTTTCCTGGATCAGTT
>NZ_JABFCI010000260.1:0-209 GCF_017566105.1 Akkermansia sp. GGCC_0220 | reverse complement strand
AAATTATTTCATTCAATTTTTAGCTGAATTATAATTTAAAAATTAAAAGAGGAAAAAGCAATTTAATTTGCTCATTCCTCTTTTTTACTTCTATATTTTAACTCTCTTTTTCAAATTCATCCTTCGAAACTCCGCAAAGTGGACATACCCAATCATCTGGTAAATTCTCAAATGCTGTTCCGGGATTCACTCCATTATCTGGATCCCCT
>NZ_JABFCI010000259.1:0-209 GCF_017566105.1 Akkermansia sp. GGCC_0220 | reverse complement strand
CATTAAGCTTATGCCCTGCACTTGCAGTAACCAGTGAGGCTATAAATGCCCTTACAATGGGATTATCTGTAATGTTTGTTATAACTGCCAATAATACAGTTGTATCTATAATTAGAAAATTTGTAAATCCAAAAGTAAGAGTGCCTGTCTATATAACATCTATAGCTACAATTGTTACTCTGGTACAACTTGTACTTCAAGCATTTGCA
>NZ_JABFCI010000258.1:0-209 GCF_017566105.1 Akkermansia sp. GGCC_0220 | reverse complement strand
ACATTGATTGTGTCATTCCCTGTTTTTCCAGTTTATTTTGAAATACACAGTTTGTATAATCGACTAAAGAAAATGGATTACTCCCTTTCCCTCGTCTAAGAACCGTATGTGAGAGTTTCCCGCTCATACGGCTCAAGCATTCCTTCACCATTTAAAGTAATCTTTATCTATAAAAGGATTCTTTGAAATTTTTAAATTAGTATGTCTGA
>NZ_JABFCI010000257.1:0-209 GCF_017566105.1 Akkermansia sp. GGCC_0220 | reverse complement strand
CCTTCTAAATTAATCCGGAAAATCCGAAAAATGCGATTGCCATAAGACCCGAGGTAATAAGGACTATCGGTGACCCCTGGAATGAATATGGGACGTCATTATGCTCAATCTTCTCGCGGACACCAGCTAACATGACAATAGCAATGGTAAAACCAACGGAGATACCGATACCGTTTACAACGCTCTGCACGAAGTTATAGGACTTCGTC
>NZ_JABFCI010000256.1:0-209 GCF_017566105.1 Akkermansia sp. GGCC_0220 | reverse complement strand
GATATATCAGAGATATTGTCTGTGTGCGAGACGCTGCCGCTTATGAGTGAAAAAAGGGTGGTTATTGTGCGCGAAAGCGCAGGCCTGACGAAGACAAGCGATAAGAAAACCGTGGAAGCTCTGAACAAATACATTGAAAGACCATCTGGCAGTACGGTGCTTATTCTCTGTGACAGCAGTCCGGACAAGCGTAAGAAGGTATATAAAAC
>NZ_JABFCI010000025.1:0-20713 GCF_017566105.1 Akkermansia sp. GGCC_0220 | reverse complement strand
CGGCGTTGGACATGCTGGACAACCGGAACGTGCTTCGGACACTGTTGTGGGATCCCCTGGAACCGGTGGCCACGCGTCCCCTGGCCCTGGTGCAGGAAAATGCCCTTTACTGCTATGGAATGGACTTTAACAAGAACGTCACGGAGGTGTTCGCTGGAGAGGGAGCTATTGCGGCAACTTATGACTACTCGCCATACGGACAGGTTGTTTCCACGGGGGACCTCGTCCAGCCGGTGCAGTGGTCCAGCGAGATGAACGATGTAGAATTGGCCCTGGTCTATTACAACTACCGTTATTACAATCCCGCCGATGGAAGGTGGATCAATCGTGATCCCATCACTGAAGAAGGGGGATGGAATTTGTATGGGTTTATAGAAAATGTTGTAATAAACAAATATGACGGTTTAGGGTTAAAAAAGGGATTCACAAAAACAGGCGATCCGTGTCCGAAATGTTGTAAAGGATGTGAAAGATCGCAGGAAAGGCCAGTTATTAAAGATGCAGGAACAAAAGGAATTGATGTTAAGGCATCAGTTGAAAGTCCTATGTTCACATCCAAATGCGAACATAATGGTACATGTAATGAAAATTGTTGCTATGTAGTTTATACTTGGTTTGATTGCTATAACAAAACATGTTATAGTCAAACAGGTGATACTTTCAATAGAAAAGTCCAACCTTTGAGAGGAGTAGGAAGAGCTCGGAGTGCATTAGGAGTAAGCGTTCAAGCCTATAAATGGTGTTCCTGTAATAAGGGAAAATGGGAATGCCATAATGTATTGTTGTTAAGTAATACATTATTATATCAAGTAGATAATCCGAATAATCCGAAAGAATGGATTCTTATAATTCCTAATAAAAAATAATTAATAACTATGAATAAAATATTTAATGTAGCTTTTATATTGTTATGTACGCACTGTTCTGACATTAAACAACAAAATGTTGAGAAAAACATTTTTAGTGAATTAAGTGATAAGGCGCATTTTGATCTTATTTATACAGAATGGTTTATGTACCAAGCAGGATCCCTTCGCAATCTCGTTCCAGGAAAATATAATTTCTCTAAATTTGATGTTACTCCAAACGATATCATCGAATTTCAGAAATTAGAAATTAAAAACAAGTATAGTCAGAAAAATGATTCACAAAGAAAGAAACAAATAGAGACTTGGATAGAAGATCAAAGAAATGCAATTGCTGCATTAAATATGGAGAAGCATATAAAATTAGAAAAAACAGATATTCAGAATTTAATAAATATGCTGAATGAACAGGCGAAATATGTCAATAAGCTGTATTTACAAATGTCAGTACTGGATTTTCCTGAGAAAATAAATACTCCAACTTATGATTGCGCTGGGGCATCCGACTACCCGCACCCAGTAGCGGAAAAACGAAGTAGTCCATAGCGACAGCTTCAGCTACAACAGCAGGAACGAACTCACCGGAGCTTCTCTAGGCACGACGCCCTATGCCTCAGCTAGACAACATCGTCAACCGCAAGACGGTGTAGAAACTGGCCGAAGAACTCATCTACGCGGTCAACGAACTCAAGCACAGTACACTAGCATCACCCTCCACTCTGGATCTGGATCAACCCTTTGTTCCCGACTATAACGCTTCGGCCAACCAGACGCTGATTAGAACTTCAACGGGCATCTGGACCACAGTATACAATGAAGCTAACCGTGCGGTGAGCTTCATCAGCCAGGACGGCAGTACGGTGGTGGAATGCGGCTACGACTACCGAGGGCGCCGTTACATGAAGAAAGTAACTGACAGAGTTGAAACGATATCTATGAATCGTACATCGTATTTGGTGTTTTTGATCAGGCAATAGGCAAGTTTATACAAGAATTATCGACAACGTTAAAATGTATGATTCTTCGTGATAGGCAAAAAATACTCATCAAGAAAGAGATCAACGGCTCCAGTGCCTGGAGACATCCAATTTCTCCATAACATCTTCCTTACATACCCTGCATGACCTGCCCTCTCCCCTCGGGATCAGGCATCCGCAGTCGCGGAGGCCTGGGAACGCTCCCGCCTCTCCCCCTCATCTACTCCAACTCTGAGAACGAACGCTTCCTCATTGAAATTTCAGGAAAAACCCTGCGCGTCTTCTCTCTCGCCTCCGCGAGGAATTAGTCCAATTTGACGCGGAATTCGGGGAGGAAAAGGCTCTGCACAGGAAGCGAGTAAATAAGCTTCTCCTCTTCATCCATCCGGCATACCCCGCATGTTCTGAAACGCGAAAACTATCAAAGGAAGTTCGAACCCTGCTCCTTCAAGGTCCCTTGACGCCACCCCGGCCACCGAAGAGTTTCTGAGGCGTTCAATGATAAGATTAACTTGAGGCTGCAAAAATTGAAGCTTTATCTTTCACACCCAGATTTACGATGTACTGGGACGATCGGGTTCCCTATCATGCAGAAAAGGCCGTAATGCCCGCGCTTATTTCCCGAAATTCCCCCGTTCCGCCCCATGCATGACATCCTATGGCTGCTCCTGACGTCCCTGCTGACCGGCTGGATGATGTTCAGGACAAGGAAGGAAGAACATTTTTCCGGTAAGAAACAGGTTCAGGAAATCGTTAACAAATACAAACTCCTTGCTGAGTTTGCCGGCTCCCTATTCCTCATTCTGTTATGCCTGTTGCTCGCATCCGCCGTTTTCCTGTCAAACGGATGTCCGGAAACGGCTCTTTTCCTAGCCACCCTGTACATGGTGGCTTTAACAACCGCCACAGTTATCCACCTGCTTTGCCGCATCCGCAAGAATTGGGATGAACATGATTTTTACATGGCCATGGCCACTCGGACAGGAATGTCTCTCAGGCGCCTGAAGCAACTGAAATTTTTCCTGCTGATTGCGGCTTGCTCCGGACTGGTTTGTTCAGCCTTCCGGGTTTTGCCCAGCAGATAAGGAAAAGGTTATTTCCCGGCCACGGAATGAAGAGGAAACAACCCTTCCTGAAAACGGAGGGGACATCCGCCTTTTCCAACAAACTTCCCCGTCAGGAAAAACCATTCCGCCAGCGGAAGGAACAGGCCCGTCAACCGTATGGATACGGAAAGAACGGCCCCTCGGGACGCCTTCTTCAAAGGAGAGCGTCCGCCCCGCCCGGAAAAGGCCGTTCCGGCCCGGCACGAGCGGTTTCCGTTCAGCGTCAGGACATCCCGCCAGCAAAATATGCCCGCTTATAGAGTTGCTTCCGGCAAGGATTTTAAGGTAGACTGTTTGCCGATACTATTCCACCTCCCTTTTCCATGCCTGCCGACGATTCCCTTTCCATGGACCAGATTGCCGCCCTCTTCCCCCAGTTGGAAAACATCCAGCTTGTCGGGGCCAAAGGCCCCCAGCAAATTTTCACCGCCACCCTGAAATCCAATTTCGCTCCCGTCATGCTGCGGGTGGTCCCCACGGAGGAAGCCGGAGTCTTCGGCTGGAATCCGGAATTCATCGTCCGCTCCCTCACCATTGTGGAACAGGCGCACCAGGGCCTTCTGCGCGTTTACGAAGTGGGACAGGCAGGACCGTTCACCTTCATCATTTCCGAACACTCCCCCTATCCGCGCCTGGCGGACCTGGAAACCCTCCCCCAGATATCCCCCCAGGCGGCGCTCAACCTGGTGCGGAACATGGCGGAAGGCCTGCTGACGCTGCACCGGAAAAACATCTTTCACGGCGGCATCACGCCCAAACTGATTTCCCTGCGCGCGGACGGCGGAGACGCCCTGCTGCTACCCATCAACATTTATCCCGCGCAGCCCCCGGTAGACATGGGGGACTTCGCCTCTCCGGAATGGGTCACCGGGGCGGAAGCCGCCTTCACGCCGGGCATGGACATTTACGCCCTGGGGCTGACGCTCTACATCCTGCTGACCCGCAAGACGCCGATGGAAGCGGGCTTCGCCATGCCCTCCACACTGATCAAGTGCAGCGACGCCGTGGACGCCGTGGTCTCCCGGGCCATCAATCCGGACACCCGCGAACGCTACCGTAACCTGGGGGACTTTATCACGGACCTGGACAAGGCCATCGCCAGCCCCACGGGAAGAAACGCGGCAGCCATTCCTCCCCGGCCGTCCTCAACGCCCGTCCCCGCCATGAATATGCAGAAAGGGCAGACCAATGTTTACTACTACCTTATCCCGGCCCTGATCGTGGGCATTGTGCTGACCTACACCTGCATCCTGTACAAGAAGGACGTCGTCAGAATGCGCAATGACTACAACGAACAGGTGCAGAAGGAAAACAACGCGAAGGCGGATGCGGCGAGAAAAGCGAACAGGGAAGCGCGCCGCCATGCTCCGGCAACGCCTGCGCCCTCTGCCCCGGCCGTCGCGGAAAACACCACTCCGGCCCCTGCGGTTCCCGCACCTGCCCCGCTCCCGCATCCGGAACCCGTGCCTGCAGCTCCCAAACCCTCCGCCGAACCCGGCAAAGTCAACTGGAGCCTTCAGCCCGGCGTCAAGGTGCGCCAGAGCTCCAACCGCAACATGCTGGGCGCCTACGGTCCGGAAAAGGCCGTGGACGGCAATACCAGCTCCGAGCTTTCCGACGTTTCCATCAGCGCCACCGGCGTGGCGGAAGGAAAAACCGCCTGGTTCGGCATCGACTTCGGCAAGGAGACCAACCGCACCATAGAAAAAGTGGTTATTTACACGCCAGCCAACCTGACTCTGCTGGGCACCATGGAGGAATTCAAGGTGATTCTGTACGACAATGACAAGAACGTGCTGGCGGAAAAAACCTTCAACACCACACCCTCGGAAAAATCCACCAACGTCACCACCTGGAAGCTGGAAGCTCCGGTCAAGGCGCGCGCCCTGCGCGTGGAATCCACCGATCCGGCCCATCCGCTGGCGCTGACGGAAGTGGAGGCATACGGCCCGGAAGAAGCGGCGGAAACACTGGCCCCCGCACCTGCGGAAGAATAATGCCTGCGGAACCGTTTTCAGCCGGAATTCCGCCCCTCCGGAAGCTCGGCGTCCTCTTGTTCCTCCTGTGCCTGTTTGCCCTGACGCTGGCCGGGGGCACCTTCTATCTGCTTTTCCACGATCTTCCCCTGATTCAGCAAGCCATCTCGGAAACGCTGGCTCAAACCATGAAGGAACTCCAGGAAGGGGACCGCGCCTCCCTTTCCCTCTCCCTTGCCAGGGCGGATGCAGGCTCCGCCGCTCCGTTTACGCTGGACGGCGGCCTGTTTTACCTGTCCATGGCCGGGCTGGTGGTCTGCTGGCTGATGCTGGTTTACCGGCTGGCGCAGAATGCGGAAACGGTGAAGAAGGGAGCCATGCGCGCCTCTCCCCTGCTCTGCGTCCTTTCCTTCTTCCTCCCCGTGGGCAATATCTGGATGCCCCTTCAAGCCATGCTGGATGTCAACAAGGCCTTCTCCTTCCCCGGCCCTTCACGCGGAAAAGGCTGGATATGGCTGGCCTGGGCCGTCAGCGTGCCGGGTTCCCTGCTCATCTTCCTGTATACGCTGTTCCAGCCCCTGTTCCGTTTCTCGGAGACGCTCCGGGCATGGGCGGAAGAAAGCCCGGAAAACGTGCTTGCGCTGGACCGGGAGCTGGAAGCCCTGCTGAACGGCATGGTGCGCCCCGTCATCATGTACAACGGAACAGCCTTCCTGGTGAGCCTGGCAAGTTCCGTGCTGATGATGCTCCACTTCTATTTCCTGCAAAAGAGGCTGGCCAACCGCCTGCCTTCCTGATTAGATCCCTCCCCCCGGCAAAGCCCCGCCGGAAGGAACGGAAAAGCCGGAGGGCTTGTTCCATCCCGTTCCTTTTTCTTGCCGGCTTTCTTCCAGCCTCTCTCCCCTTTCCGGAACTTTCACCGGGAAAAACCGTGTAGCCCTCACAGGGGGTCTCACGAAAATTTTTTCACGCCTTCCTTTCCCGTCCGCCCCCTTCTTCCTCCGGGGTGGAATAAAACCTTCCGGGCATAGAAAACCCGGCCTCGCCTCACGGCGGGCCGGGCCAGCAAAAATAGCAATTTTTCCGATTACCGGTTGGCGGACTTCACGATCATGGCGTCCTTGCCGATACGGCCGCGCAGGTAGTGAAGCTTGGCACGGCGGACCTTGCCACGGTTCACGACTTCAATCTTGGCGATGCGGGGGGTGTGCAGGGGGAACACGCGCTCCACGCCTTCACCGTAGGAAATCTTGCGGACCGTGAAAGCTTCATTGATGCCGGAACCGCGCTTGGCGATCACGATGCCCTGGAAAATCTGGATACGTTCCTTGCCGCCTTCAATAACACGAGTGTGAACCTTGATGGTATCACCTACGTTAAATGGGGTCACATCCGCCTTGAGTTGCTCTTGCTCGATTTTGTTGATAATGTTCATCTTGTGTTATCTATTGCTGGTGAATATCAGTAAAAGGAAAACTTACGGGACGCAGAATATGGGCCATAATCCCCTAAAAGGCAATCCAAATTTGCCGTACGGCCTTAATTTTATTTTTTAGGCGGGGGCGGCGGCGGAGCTATCCTTGCATGCCACTCCTCCAGCGCCGGGAGAAAGGCGGAGGAAGACATGAGGGCGCGGACGCTGTCCATCCGCAGCAGGAAGGCCTTGTCCCCGCCCTGGGCGCGGTCCGCCAGCAGGGACTCCAGCAGAAGACGGGCGCGGGTGCGGGCGTCCGGCGCGCCGTCAAGGGCGGAGAAAACCAGCTCCCCGGCCCGTGCCGGCTCCTTCCGGTACAGGTATTCCAGCGCCAGCGCTTCATAAAGGCAGGAGGAGGGTGCCTTCCGGGCGGATTCCAGCAGGCGCGCGGAACGGTCCCGCCAGCGGTCCCCGAACTGTACAGAGGAAGCCCACCAGCCCTGGAAATAGCGGTCCTCTTCCGTCGGCTTCACGTCCATGTCCTTCATGCGGGCGTACGGACGGTAGAGGGGGTCTCCGAACACCACCCCCTGCCAGGACAGTACGGGCATGCTCATCCAGGAGGCTTCCGCCACGGTATAGCCGTCCAGCAGGCGGTCCGCAAAAATGTCAAAGCGGTGGCACGCGCCCAGGAAAGGTTCATACACGTTCCCCACCGTCACGTCCGCCCCCTTTTCCAGCAGGGCGGAACTCCACCCCCTGCCGGGAATCTTGAAATCGGAGGCGCTGAAGGAATGCAGGTGCATGGCGACCGCTCCGGGCCGGAAACGGAAGGTTGGGTCCGTAAACGGACCGTTCGCATTCCCGGTGTACCAGCCGCAGTAAAGCGCCGTGTCCCGGCTCAGCGGAAATTTCTCCGGAAGAGTCTGGGGCCAGTCATCCAGGTAAACGGGGATGCCCGCTTCCCGCACGCGGCGGAACACGGCGTCCAGCCACTGGTCCCCCTGGGCGTAGGGGCCGCCCCGGTCCACCACCGCCCACCCCCACAGGCCCTTCTTCTCCACCTCCGCAGGTTCCGTGACCAGCCGCAGGCAGGTATCCGCCGTCAGGCCGTCCAGGCGGCACACCAGGAACGTGGGCAGGCCGGAGCCCACAAAATCCTCCTTCCTGTCAAAATAGGGGTTTCCTACCCAGGCCTTCCTCTCATAACCGTCCACCGCCAGCAGCGCCAGTTCGGAATCCACGGCGGCGCGGTCCGTCTGCATCTGGTTGATATCTTTCCCGGGAGGGGGAACGGGCGCTTCATGGCGTATCTTCATCGGCAGGTCCGCCATCAGCACCAGCGCAAAAATCTTCCGGTCCATCATGGGGGCGGAGGCAATGCCGGACGGCACCCACCACCGCTGCTCCCGCGCCGTCCGCAGCAGGGGCGCACGGATCAGGTCTTCATACTCCTTCCGGGAAATCTCGTTGGCCGAGGGGCAGTCCAGGGAAACCAGGTTCCCTTCCGGCACGCCGCGCACCCGCGCATACTCCCTGGCCATGCGGCGGCTCAGCTCGGATTTTCCGTTGTAAACCACGGCCACATGGGCGGGCAGCAGCTCATAGGCACACGCGGCGGAAAACCACGACGCCAGCAGGAACAATACGGCTAATCCCCTCTTGAACATGCCCCTACCATACCTCATCTTCCGGGGCAATCAAGCAGGTGAAACGGAGCGGGCGCGATTTCGCCATTTTTCCGCTTTTCGCTTCACATCTAAAAAAAATCCGCTTTAATGGCTCCTGATGTATTGCAGGCTTCCACCTGCATTCCCTACAACCATCATACGCATATGATTCAACAAATTGACCATATCGGCATCGCCGTCAAGAGCCTTGACGCCACCGTTCCCTACTACCGTGATGCGCTCGGACTCGGAGAGCCCCACATTGAGGAAGTGCCCACGCAAAAGGTGCGCGTCGCCATGTTTGACGTTGCCGGAGTCCACATCGAACTGCTCGAACCCACCTCTCCGGAAAGCGCCATCGCCAAGGCCATCGAGAAGAAAGGGGAAGGCATCCACCACATCGCTTTCAAGACCAACGACATTGCTGACAACATCTCCCAGGCCAAGGAAGCCGGCCTTACCGTGCTGAACGACCCGCCCGTCCCCGGCGCGCACAATACGCAGGTCACCTTCCTGCATCCCAAGTGCACCTTCGGCGTGCTGACCGAATTCTGCCAGCACCCCGGCGGTTGCGGATGCGGCAAGTAACATTCTCCGAATCCACCATACCACTATACCAATGGCTATTGATCCCAAATTGATTGACGATCTGAACAGCCGCCGCAAGAAGGTCATCCTCAGCGGCGGTCAGGAAAAGATCGACAAGAGACACGAAAAGGGCGAAATGACGGCCCGCGACCGCATGGGGTACCTCTTTGAAGAAGGCACCTTCTCGGAAATCGGCATGCATGTGCGCCACAACTGCCACAACTTCGGCATGGGCAAGAAGGAAATCCCCGGCGACGGCGTCGTTTCCGGCTTCGGCCTCGTGAACGGCCGTCCGGTCGCCTGCGCGGCCTCCGACTTCCTGGCCCAGGGCGGCTCCCTCGGCTACATGCACGCCATGAAGATTGCGGACGCCCAGAAGTACGCCCTGAAAGCCGGCATCCCGATGGTGACGGTGAACGACTCCGGCGGCGCGCGCCTCCAGGAAGGCGTGGCGGCCCTGTCCGGCTACGCCCAGGTGTTCTACAACAACGTGCTGGCTTCCGGCGTGGTTCCGCAGATATCCATGATCCTGGGGCCCTGCGCAGGCGGCGCGGCCTATTCCCCCGCCCTGACGGACTTCATCATCATGCGCAATTCCGGCAACGCCGGCATGTACATCACCGGTCCCAAGGTGATTGAACAGGTCACGTATGAAAAGTGCACGATGGACGACATCGGCTCCGCGGCCATCCACGCATCCGTGTCCGGCAACGTCCACTTCGTGGCGGACAGCGACGCGCACGCCCTGGACATCCTGAAGAGGCTCCTTTCCTTCCTTCCCGCCAACAACGCGGAAGAACCGCCCCACAAGCTGGACACCCCGCTTGACCTGAGCGCGGACGAAGGCATGAGCGACCTGATTCCCGGCGACAACCGCACGCCCCTGGACGTCCAGCCCATCATCAGCCGCCTGGTGGATGACGGGGATTTCCTGGAAGTGCACAAGGACTTCGCCAAGAACGTCGTCGTCGGCTTCGGCCGGGTCTGCGGCGTGGTGGTCGGCATCATCGCCAACCAGCCCAACGTGAAGGCCGGCTGCCTGGACATCGACTCCTCCGACAAGGCCGCCCGCTTCATCCGCTTCTGCAACGCGTTCAACATCCCATTGGTGAACCTGGTGGACGTGCCCGGCTTCCTGCCCGGCAAGAACCAGGAACGCGGCGGCATCATCCGCCACGGCGCCAAGCTCATCTTCGCCTATTCCCAGGCCACGGTTCCCAAGGTCACCCTGATCATGCGCAAAGCCTACGGCGGCGCCTACATCGCCATGTGCTGCAAGGACCTGGGCGCTGACGCCGTTTTCGCCTGGCCCGGCGCGGAAATCGCCGTGATGGGCGCGGAAGGCGCTGTTCCGGTGCTTTACGGCCGCGAGCTGAAAGCCGTGGAAGACCCCGCGGAAAAGGCCAAGCGCCAGGGAGAACTTCTGGAAGAATACCGGGAGGCCTTCTACAACCCGTACGTGGCGGCCGGCATGGGCCAGATCACGGAAGTCATCAATCCGGAAGAAACCCGCGCCAAGATCGCCTTCGCCCTGCGCACCCTCCTGAACAAGAAGGAAGTGCGTCCGGCCAAGAAGCACGGCAACATTCCGCTCTAACATCCATCTTAACGGATTCATATGTTACTTACGACACTCGCCTTTGCGCAGGGCATGGCCAACATCATGGAGAATCTGGACTACCAGATCGTCGGCATCCTGGTGGTCATGATGTGCCTGGGTGGCCTGGCCGTCATTCTGACCATCAGCGGCTCCATTGCCGCTTCCATCCAGAACAAGGCCAAAGCCAAGGCCGCAGCGGCCTCCGCCGCTCCCGCTCCTGTGCCTGCCGCCGCCCCTGCGGCAGCAGGCAAGCCGGGCATGACTCCGGAAATGCTCGCCATCCTCTCCGCAGCCGTGGACTCCGCCATGACGGAGCTCACGCCGGAAATGGTGGCCGTCATCTCCGCCGCCGTGGACGCAGGCCTGGACGGCATGAGCCACCGCATCGTGGAAATCAAGCAATCCCCGGGCTCCGGCTATGCGGCCGCAGGCAGGGCGGAAATCTTCGCCTCCCACCGCATCCGGCCCAGTCATTGAACCACTGCATTATTCACCCTTACCCCCGCCCCCGGCGGGAATCATTTAACTTAATATTCCATACCATACATTATTATGAAGAAACTTCGCATCACCGTAGACGGCAAGGTATTTGACGTATCCGTAGAACTCCTGGACCAGGTCTCCTCCACCACCTCCGCCCCGGCTCCGGCCCCCGTTGCAGCCCCGGCTCCCGCACCCGCAGCCTCCGCCCCTGTCGCGGCGCCCGCTCCGGCTCCCACGCCCGCCCCCGCCCCGGCCGCCGCCGGTGCAGGAGACGTGCCCAGCCCGCTCGCCGGCAAAGTCGTTTCCCTGGACGTTGCCCCCGGCACCGCCGTGAAGGCCGGTGACCAGATCCTGACGCTGGAAGCCATGAAGATGAACACCATCATTTACGCTCCCGCCTCCGGCACGCTCACCGCTTTCTGCGTAAGCGCGGGCGACACGGTTCAGGAAGGACAGGCGCTGGCCAAGATTGGTTAATCCCGGCGGGAGCCGCCCGGCCCCCCTAACACAGGTCCGGACTCCGACTCAGACTAAAAACCGCTACAATAATTATTCCATATGAGTCTTTTTGATTCATTAATCACCTTTTTACAGGGGATGGGCATCTTCTCCCTATCATGGCAAATGGTAGGGATGTGGGGCATTGCCGTTCTTCTCCTGTACCTGGGTGTAGCCAAGCAGTACGAACCTCTTCTGATGGTTCCGATTGCCTTTGGCGCATTAATTGCCAACATTCCGGACAACGGAATGCTCATCACCCAGCTGAACCAGCAGGTCATCTCCTCCAATAAGGCGGGGGAAGTGACCGCCACGTCCCTCAACAACGTGGGCTACCTGCGCGTTCACGTGGCCCCGCTCCAGCAGGCCCCCGTCAAGGTGCCGGCCAACCTGACCACGCCTGAAGCGCGCGCCCAGTATCTGGCAAACATGGAACAGCCCATGCAGGTTTACCCCGGCAGCCCGCTGACCGTCTCCCAGATCAAGCCCGTGCGGGAATCCCAGGAAAAAGCCAAGGCTGACGCCGCCCTTCTGGGGGACGACAGCCTGACGGTGGACCCCAACCTGAAGGACTTCCACAACGTGACGGAAGCGGACGCCAACGATCCGGTGTACCTGCTCACGAACGGTGGAGTCACCACCGTTCTGCGCCAGAAGGGAGTCAACTACTTTGACACGGAAGGTAACCAGGTTCCGGTGAATCTGGAAACGCAGAAGCTGGAACCCCTGGTGGTCTCCGCCGCAGGCAAGTACGTGGCCGTGGGCCAGCACACCCAGGAATTACTGGTCACCTCCATCCATGGGGGTCTGTACGACTGGATCGGGCTGGGCATCAAGGCTGAAATCTTCCCGCCCATCATCTTCCTGGGCGTGGGAGCCCTGACGGACTTCGGCCCGCTGCTCGCCGCACCGCGCACCCTTCTTCTGGGTGCAGCGGCCCAGGTGGGCGTGGCCGCCACGTTCTTCATGGCCCTGTTCATGGGCTTCACGCCCAATGAATCCGCCTCCATCGGCATCATCGGCGGCGCTGACGGCCCCACCTCCATCTTCCTGACGATGAAGCTGGCTCCGCACCTGCTGGGCGCCGTGGCCGTGGCCGCGTATACGTACATGGCCCTGGTCCCGCTGATACAGCCGCCCATCATGGCTCTGCTGACCACGAAGAAGGAGCGGGTCATCCGCATGAAATCCCTGCGAACGGTCAGCAAGAGTGAAAAACTGTTCTTCGCCGTGCTGGTAACCATTGTCACCATCCTGCTGATTCCGGACGCCTCTCCGCTGATCGGCATGCTGATGCTGGGCAACTTCCTGCGCGAGTGCAAGGTAACGGAACGCCTGGTGCAGGCCTCCCAGAATGAAATCATCAACATCGTCACCATCTTCCTGGGCACCTCCGTGGGCCTCACGATGCAGGGTGACCGCTTCCTGCAGAAGGAAACGCTGCTGATCATTCTGCTGGGCATTGTCGCCTTCGGCGTAGCCACCGCGGGCGGCGTGATCGCCGCCAAGCTGATGAACCTCATCTGGCGCAAGAATCCGGTCAATCCCCTGATCGGTTCCGCAGGCGTCTCCGCCGTTCCGATGGCGGCCCGCGTCTCCCACAATGTGGGCCAGAAGTATGATCCCTCCAACTACCTTCTCATGCACGCCATGGGACCGAACGTTGCGGGCGTGATCGGCACCGCAGTCATCGCAGGCTACTACATTGCTACTCTGGCGAGATAACCTGACAGAAATTATTCCAGGCCTCGGCCCATCCCATGAATTCCACCGCCCCATCCCCCACTCCTCCAGAGGAGGAAGGACCATGCGGCGACTGGACCTATCATGAATGGGCCGAGGCTTCTTCCACCAATGACCTGGCCCGTTCTCTGCCCCCCCGCCACATTGCCGTCTGCCGCGTGCAGAAAAGCGGCCGCGGCAGGTTCAACCGCAAATGGGTAGGGGAGGAAGGCGGCCTGTGGTCCTCCTTCACCGTTCCCCTGGATACTGCGGCCGGCGTACACTGGGGCCATCTGCCCCTGGTTGCAGGGCTGGCCCTGCTCAACATGCTCCGCAGCATGGGCATTGCCAACGCGCGCCTGCGCTGGCCCAACGACGTCCTCATAGGAAAATCCAAACTGGCGGGCATTCTTGTGGAGCGCCCCTCCGCGCACATGGCCGTCATCGGCATAGGCATCAACATTTTCAATGACGTGGCCTCTATAGCCGGAGAAATCAAGGACCCTCCCGCAAGGCTCGCGGATCTTGTTCAGGACTGTCCCTCACTGCATGACGTCATGGCTTCCCTCGGCAGGCATTTGGACCAGGTTTTTTCTACCTTTGCCCACGGCGGCATCCCCACCCTTCAGGAGGGGCTGGCGCAAGCATGGGCCGGGGAAAGGTCGGTTTCCATCCTTACGGATGACGAAACCATCCGGGGAATCTTTACGGGGATTGACGATCAGGGCAATCCTGTGGTATCCCTTCCGACCGGTTCCCTCCGGACCGTTCCGGCACATCTGATCAACAGGCTTGTTGAAGAACAAGCCTGACCGCTCCGTTGACACGGAGTTTCTTTCTCTTTCATCCAACAAAAATCACTGACATGAGTTACAAGGAACTAACACCAGAAGAAGCAGCAAGCCTGATTAAACACGGCCACCACATTGGCCTGAGCGGGTTTACTCCCGCAGGGACGGCCAAGGCTGTGACGGCTGAATTGGCAAAAATTGCAGAAGCGGAACACGCTAAGGGGAACCCCTTCCAGGTGAGCGTCTTCACCGGTGCTTCCACGGGCGATTCCTGCGACGGGGTTCTTTCCCGCGCCAAGGCTATTCGCTACCGCGCCCCCTACACCACCAACGTTGACTTCCGCAAGGCGGTGAACAATGGGGAAATCGCCTACAACGACATCCACCTGTCCCAGATGGCCCAGGAAATCCGTTACGGGTTCATGGGCAAAGTAGACATGGCCATCATCGAAGCCTGCGAGGTCACGGCCGACGGTAAAATTTATCTGACGGCCGCCGGAGGGATCGCTCCCACCATTTGCCGCCTTGCCGACAAGATCATCGTGGAATTGAACGCCGCCCACAGCAAAAATGCCATGGGGCTGCATGACGTTTACGAACCCCTGGATCCTCCCAACCGCCGTGAAATCCCCATTTACAAACCCAGCGACCGTATCGGGAAACCATACATCCAGGTTGATCCGAAAAAGATCGTGGGCATCGTGGAAACCAACTGGCCGGACGAAGCCCGTTCCTTTGCCGCGGCTGACCCCCTGACCGATAAAATCGGGCAGAACGTGGCGGACTTCCTGGCCGCCGACATGAAGCGGGGCATTATCCCCTCCACCTTCCTCCCGCTTCAGTCCGGCGTGGGCAACATTGCAAACGCCGTGCTGGGCGCCCTGGGCCGCGACAAGACAATCCCCGCCTTTGAAATGTACACGGAAGTCATCCAGAACTCCGTCATCGGCCTGATCCGGGAGGGCCGCGTGAAATTCGGGAGCGCCTGTTCCCTGACCGTTACGAATGACTGCCTGGAAGGCATTTACAGGGATATGGACTTCTTCCGCGACAAACTGGTGCTCCGTCCCTCGGAAATATCCAACAGCCCGGAAGTGATCCGCCGCCTCGGCGTCATCTCCATCAACACCGCCATTGAAGCCGACCTTTACGGGAACGTCAACTCCACGCACATCGGCGGCACGAAGATGATGAACGGCATCGGCGGTTCCGGCGACTTCACGCGCAACGCCTATATTTCCATCTTCACCTGCCCGTCCGTCGCCAAGGACGGCAAGATCAGCGCCATCGTCCCCATGGTCTCCCACCATGACCATACGGAACATGACGTCAATATCATCATTACCGAACAGGGCGTTGCGGACCTTCGCGGCAAGAGCCCGAAAGAACGGGCCCAAACCATTATTGAGAACTGCGTCCATCCGGATTACAAGAACATCCTCTGGGATTACCTGAAACTGTCCGGCGGCAAGGCCCAGACTCCGCAGTCCATCCGGGCCGCCCTGGGCATGCATGCAGAGCTGGCCAGGAGCGGAGACATGAAGAATGTCGACTGGGCCCAATACCAGTAACCCCTGCCTGCCGTCATTCGCATTGACGCCCATGACTCCACGTTAACCCTACAGGACCGCTCCCGCGCAGGGAGCGGTCCTTTTCCTTTTTCCCGTCCTTCTCCACTTCCCGCTCCTCTCCCATGAACTGGATGATTTACCCCGCAGCCAAGGCATTTATCAGAGCCTGCACCTTCCTCTTCGGAGCAGGCGTCACGGCGACCGTCCTCATTCATCTTTTCATGCCCCTTTTCCTCCACTGCCCACGGACAGCCGCGCCCTTCCTGCTTTTGGGAACATGGTCGGAACTAATCTCCATCCTGGCCCTGTCTTTCCTCCTATCCTGGGGAAGCAGGGTCCTGCTGGCTTCCCAGGGGAGCAGGATCACAAGAATTCTAAGCGCGCTGGCCTTCCTGCCCGCCCTGTACTCCCTCCTCATTCCGTTTGCGGGGATGCCCGTCTTATTGCAATACGCGGAAATGGACAGGGTTTGGGAGTCCTTCCTCCTTCTGGCGGCCATCATTTCTTTCTTTTCCTTCCCTTATACGGCGGGATACGGATCCGCAGGCAGAAGGACATTCCTGGCCTGGGGCATTGCGGCGGCAGGCTGCGGACTGCAAAGCGTCCTGTTCTTCCTCTCCACCCTGTTGCGGCAGTGCCTGTCCTCCGTGGCTCCCTCCCTGGCAACGCCAGCTGCGTGGCTGGCCATTATCCTGTCCTGCGGCCTCGAAATCCTGCTAGCGGCCCTTTCCGTTATTCTGGTGCGGCGCCTTTTTAAAAACGCCATGTCCATAGCCTCCATGCCGGAATTGATGAATCCTTCCATGCCGGACAGCCGCCCGTAGGCCCCTCTCTCCATTCCTACAGGCTTTCCGAAAGAGTTCCTGCCTCATCCTGCGAAATGAATGCGCGCGCTCCGCGCCGCGGCCCTTCTTACAGCCCGGGTGCGGCTCCCGGAGCGCCGAAGCCTTTTACGGCTTTGAATAAAAAACCGGCGGCATCATTTATCCGTCCGGGAACACGGCCGTCCCTACGGGCAGGCACTGCAAGGGAGGCACCCACGCCCTCCGGGAATCCCGGGCTACGGCAGGGAGCCAACGCAACCCGGGCCATTTTCCCAGGCAGGGGAAACAGGAGCGCCGCTCGGAACGTTACTTCACCAATTCGTCCAAATAACAGCCGTAGCCGTTATTTTTCATGGCTCCGGCCTGAATACGCAGCGTTTCTGCGGAAATCCAGCCGTTGTTGAAGGCAATCTCCTCCAGGCACGCCACCTTGAAGCCCTGGTGGTGTTCCAGGGTGCGGACAAACATGGAAGCCTCCAGAAGGGTGTCGTGCGTGCCCGTGTCCAGCCACGTATAGCCGCGCGCCAGCTTTTCCACGCGCAGAAGGCCCTGTTTCAGGTACTCCTGGTTCACGGAGGTGATTTCCAGCTCTCCCCGGGCGGATTTGGGAATCCTCTTGGCGATCTCCACCACCTGGTTGTCGTAAAAATAAAGGCCCGTCACGGCGATGTCCGACTTGGGCTTGAGCGGTTTTTCCTCAATGGAAACGGCCTTTCCTTCTTCATTGAACTCCACCACGCCGAAACGCTGCGGATCGTGCACCTGGTAACCGAAAATGGTCGCCCCTCTCGTCAGTTCAGCGGCGCGCCTCAACTTCTCCGTCAGGCCGCGACCGTAAAAAATATTGTCCCCCAGCACCAGGGCCACGGTATCTTTTCCGATGAATTCCTCCCCGATGATGAAGGCCTGAGCCAGTCCCTCCGGCCTGGGCTGTTCCCGGTATTCAAAAGTTACGCCGAACCTGCTTCCGTCCCCCAGCAGATCCTGGTACAGAGGCAGGTCCCGCGGAGTGGAAATGACGAGGATTTCCCGTATCCCGGCCAGCATCAGCACGGAAATGGGGTAATACACCATCGGCTTGTCGTAAACGGGCAGCAATTGCTTGCTGACGGAAAGCGTGACGGGATGCAGGCGCGTGCCGCTTCCCCCGGCCAGAACAATACCTTTCATATCAATTTCCTAGCCATTGGTTCCCAGACGTTCCAGACGGTATTCCCCGGACAGGATTCCCCGCCACCAGTCCTCATGATCCAGATACCACTGAATGGTTTTCCTGAACCCGGAGGAATGGTCCTGGCGCGGAGACCAGCCCAGCTCCCTCCGTATTTTGGACGCATCAATCGCATAGCGCAGGTCGTGGCCGGGCCTGTCCTGCACAAAGGTGATCTGCTCCCGGTAGCTCCGGCCGTCCGCGCGGGGCCGCAATTCATCCAGATGGGAGCACAGCAGCTCCACCAGCTCCAGATTCGTTTTCTCGTTATTGCCGCCGATGTTGTACGTTTCGCCGGGTTTTCCGGAGGAAACGACCGTCAGCAGGGCTTCGCAGTGGTCCTCCACGTACAGCCAGTCCCGCACGTTTTCCCCCTTGCCGTACACGGGGATGGGCTCGCCGCCCAGGGCCTTCAGGACGACCACGGGAATCAGTTTTTCCGGGAACTGGTAAGGGCCGTAGTTGTTGGAACAGTTGGTAATCAGCACGGGCAGCCCGTACGTATCATGCCAGGCGCGCACCAGATGGTCGCTGGACGCCTTGCTGGCGGAATAGGGGGAATGGGGGCGGTACGGCGTGGATTCCGTAAACAGGCCGTCCTTCCCCAGGGAGCCGTATACTTCGTCCGTGGAAATGTGGTGGAAGCGGAAACGCTCCTTCTTCTCCCCCTCCAGGGAACGGTAATATTCCAGGGCGGCCTGGAGCATGGAAAAGGTGCCCATGACATTGGTGGTCATGAAATCCCCCGGATCGTCAATGGAACGGTCCACGTGGGACTCCGCCGCCAGGTGCATCACCCAGTCCGGTCCGTATTCCCGCAGGGTGTTCCGCATCAGGGCGGCGTCCCGAACGTCGGCGTGCAGGAAGCGGTACGCCGGAGAGTCCGCCGCGCCGTCCAGGGAACGGACGTTGCCGGCATAAGTCAGGGCGTCAATATTCAGGACTTCATGGCCGCGCTCAAGCAGCAGCCTGACCAGATTGGAGCCGATGAATCCGGCGCCCCCCGTAACGATAACTTTCATAACACTGTTTTCAGGGAAAGATGCGGCGCCATCATACAGCAGCGGCAGGGTTTTTCAAAACAAATCCGCCCATGCCGCCGGGAACATGGAGGCATGGGCGCGGAAAAGCGGGGGCAGGAACCGCGGAACCGGCTAGCAGCTCAGTTCCCGGCAGAGGTTGATGATGTCCGGATTCACGGAATACTGCTGCCCGGCCACGGCGTCCAGGGAGGCATAGCCGTACTGTCCGTCATGGTACACCATGATCTGGTTGATGTCCCCGTTGTTCAGGGCTTCCACGGCGCGGGTGGCAAAGCGGGTGCCCATCAGGCGGTCGCGGGCGGTGGGAGAGCCGCCGCGCTGCACATGGCCCAGCACGGTCAGGCGGGTGTCCATGCCGGCGCGTTCCGTCAGCCAGCGGGTCAGGTACTGCGCCACGCGGGTGCCTTCCGCCACCACGGCGATGATGCAGCTTCCTTCCTCATTGATGACGGGCTGGAGGCGCTTGTAAATGGATTCCAGGTCGTAAGGGATTTCAGGGACGATGCAGATGTCCGCCGCGCTGCAAAGGGCGGTGGTCATCGCCAGGTAGCCGCAGTCCCGGCCCATCGTCTCAATCACGAAGGCGCGGTGGTGGGAGCGGGCCGTGTCGCGGACGGAGTCGATGCAGTCCAGAATCACGTTCTGGGCGGTGTCCACGCCCAGGCAGTAGTCCGTGCCGGCGATGTCGTTGTCAATCGTGGCCGGAATGCCGGCGAAGGGTACTTCAAAATCGTTGAAAAAGTCGTTCAGCGCGCGGAAGGAACCGTCGCCGCCCATGATAACGAGCTTGTCGATGTTGCGGTCCTTCAGGTGTTCGTAGGCCTGCTTGCGGAATTCATAGTCGAAAAAGCGCTTGGACCGGGAGGAGCGGAGGAGAGTGCCGCCCCTGTAAATCATGTCGCTGGTCAGTTCCCTGGTGGCTTCCTTGATTTTTCCATCGATCAGTCCTTCCAAGCCGTCATAGACAACGTACGGGTTCATTCCAAGCTGGCGGGCATGATCCACAGCCGCCCTGATCGCCGGATTCATTCCGGCGGCGTCACCGCCTGATGTCATAATGGCTATTCCACTCATAAGTAATAAGGTTAACTTGTCCGGGGGGAAATGTTACCGGGCCGGGCAAATAATGCAAGCGCGGAGTTTTTGCTGGCGCAATAAACGGCAACGCTTCATGATGCAGCGGCATGAACGACACCGCAGCAGCCATTCTGAAGGCCACGGCCGCCCTCCGGGACGGTACGGAGCGGCTCCAGTTCGGAGACCCGGTCCACTTTACCTACAACCCGCTCACCTACGCCTGGGCGCCGCATGAGCAGTACGTGCGCGCCTACGGGAACGGGGAAAAGAGCCACTTCTTCCTGGGCATGAATCCCGGCCCCTTCGGCATGGCCCAGACGGGCGTCCCCTTCGGGGAAGTGGATGCGGTCGTCAACTGGCTGCACATCCGCGGAGAAGTCGGCAGGCCGGAGCACACCCATCCCAAGCGTCCCGTGGAGGGCTTCGGCTGCCCTCGGTCGGAAGTTAGCGGGCGCCGCCTGTGGGGGCTCTTTGCGGAAGCCTTCGGCACCGCGGAAAACTTCTTCCGTCACAACTACGTGGCCAACTACTGCCCGCTGATCTGGATGGGGGCAACGGGAGCCAACATCACGCCGGACAAATTACCGGCGGAACAGCGCGCCGCCGTGGATGCAGTGTGCATGGAGCACCTGGTTTCCCTAATCACCATCCTGAACCCGCATACGCTGGTAGGGGTGGGAGCCTACGCCACGCAGAAGCTGCGGGACGCCGCCGAACGGCTCCCCGGCAAAAGCTTCACCATCGGCACCCTGCTCCACCCCAGCCCCGCCAGCCCCATCGCCAACAAGCTCTGGCCGGAACGCCCCGTCCAGCAGCTTAAGGAGCTGGGCATTTTATGAAGGGTTGAGAGTTTAGAGTGGAGAGTTTAGTGATGGAGGGAATTACTAGAGTAAAAAGCAGGAAATTTGCTGTTCGGATCGTTCGTTTGTACCAGTTTTTGTGTAATGAGAGAAAGGAGTTCGTGCTTTCAAAACAACTGCTGAGAAGCGGTACCGGCATTGGAGCCAACCTGGCGGAAGCGGAATGCGCCATCAGCAAAAAGGATTTCCTTTCCAAAATTTACATTGCCTTGAAGGAATGCTCGGAAACCCTCTATTGGCTGGATTTGCTTAAAGACACCTCTTTCCTGACGGAAGAAATGCACGCCAGCATTTACCGGGATGGAGAAGAACTCAAACGCCTCCTCACCTCCACCACAAAAACCGTCTCCCTCCAAATCAAAAAATAATTCTTAATCTAAAACCACTCTCCACTCTCCACTCTCCACTCTCCACTCTCCACTCTCCACTCTCCACTC
>NZ_JABFCI010000255.1:0-209 GCF_017566105.1 Akkermansia sp. GGCC_0220 | reverse complement strand
CCATCTATTCATGAACGACTGGAAATCAATAAGAGAAAAATCCAAGAAAAGCAGGGAAAAGATGACCCGGAGAGAGGAGCTGATCGGGATGTAAGAACGGTATAAATTTATAGAAAGGCACTTGGCTCCGTTTTGGACATAGCAAAAGTGCTGACAGTGACGAACGAAGATGTGCTGCCTGCTTATTTGCAGAGAGTATCTGATTTTGA
>NZ_JABFCI010000254.1:0-209 GCF_017566105.1 Akkermansia sp. GGCC_0220 | reverse complement strand
CCCAACCTATAATAATGTATGGAAGTATATAATAACATTTATACTTCTTGCTGTACCAATAAGTGAGATATTTATATCACTTTTTAATTATAGTATAAATAAGCTTGTAGAGCCTAAATTCATACCTAAGTTGGAATTCAAATCTGGAATACCAGATAAATATACAACTATGGTAGTTATACCTACAATTTTAAATAATGTAAATGAAC
>NZ_JABFCI010000253.1:0-209 GCF_017566105.1 Akkermansia sp. GGCC_0220 | reverse complement strand
ATGAAAACCACAGGCCTCCTAAAAGAAGCGCAATGATCAGAATGTAATCCGCAAGATAATGCTGGATTGTCAAAACAATGTTATTCAATGTCTCCATGTTAATAGTTCCCTCCTTCTCTCATAGATTTCAGTGATGATTCCTAGGAATCATTTGATATGTCTATGATAAAATATTGTCAATATTTTTGCAATACCATTCTGCACGAATA
>NZ_JABFCI010000252.1:0-209 GCF_017566105.1 Akkermansia sp. GGCC_0220 | reverse complement strand
AGTTCTATTTTTCAAATATCAAATCAATTCTTCTAAAACTACCATGTGCGTCTATTAAAGTTGGCATAAATCCAACATAAGAATATCCCTCTTTCACATATTTACTGATGATTTCTTTTGGTTTAGAAATGCAATGGAATAATCCACCTTTTGCTTCAAATTTCACTTCCACATACTTATATTCTTTCATATTGTCAATACTACCTTTC
>NZ_JABFCI010000251.1:0-210 GCF_017566105.1 Akkermansia sp. GGCC_0220 | reverse complement strand
CTTCTTCCTCTCCGCTTTCATTTGCATAGGTATCCCACATATCCGCTCCTGATATCTTGACGGTAAACCTTTGACTTGAAGATGCAAGAATGTTGTCCTCTCCATCTTTTAGCATAACCATATAATCAGCCTCGGTATCTGTTTCCAGTGCCGGGAGGGAGATACTATATGATTCTTCCCATTCAGAATTTCCTGTAAATTCCGAAGAAT
>NZ_JABFCI010000250.1:0-210 GCF_017566105.1 Akkermansia sp. GGCC_0220 | reverse complement strand
AGAAAGTGCTTACGCTTGAAGATGCAATATACAAGATGACTTACAAGGCTGCAAAGACATTCAATATAAAGGACAGAGGAGTTCTACAGGTTGGCAAAAAGGCCGATGTTGTAATATTTTCACCAGATACTGTAATTGACAAGAGTACATTTATTGATCCTGAACAGTATCCAGAAGGAATAGATACGGTAATTATAAATGGAAATGTTG
>NZ_JABFCI010000249.1:0-210 GCF_017566105.1 Akkermansia sp. GGCC_0220 | reverse complement strand
GGAGTGTTACATACTCACAGCTGGCGTTGTTCAAATCTCTGTGTCCGGTTTTCCAGTCACTGTCCTCGCCTCCGTGCTCCGCTTTCCAGCGCTGCATCTCCTCCTGGGTTCCGGTGATGGTGGCGTCCTGCCCCACACAGCCATTTTCCCCGTGCAGCCATACGGTAATGTCTCTGGGGATATAGCGCCCTACCAGGGTAGGCATTCCCA
>NZ_JABFCI010000248.1:0-210 GCF_017566105.1 Akkermansia sp. GGCC_0220 | reverse complement strand
AAACCCCACCTCCCAGGGCTTCGATTTCAAGTTTTCCATATTTGTATTTTCCTGTTTGAGTGGAAGAAGTAGAAGTACTTTTTCCACATGAAGCGAGAGTTGGTACTGCTGCTACAAGCAATAGAGCAGCAACTATTCTAGTAATTTTATTCATAATTAAGTTCCCCGTCTTTCTATATTAGATTTATGAAATTATTATTTGATAATATC
>NZ_JABFCI010000247.1:0-210 GCF_017566105.1 Akkermansia sp. GGCC_0220 | reverse complement strand
CCGCTGGGGGCGGGAGAGGCGTCCGGCCGCCTGAACCACCGCATTGCCCGCATTGCGCTGCCCATTGCCGCTACCTCCCTGTTGGGGAATCTGATGGGGTCGGTCTGCGCCATTTTGATCCCCCAGAAGCTGGTCCAGGGGGGGATGGAGGTCTCGGCGTCCATCTCGGCCTTCGGCGTCATGTTTGGCATGACCCTGCCTCTGCTGACG
>NZ_JABFCI010000246.1:0-210 GCF_017566105.1 Akkermansia sp. GGCC_0220 | reverse complement strand
AATACTGCTCTTTTCATACCCATCTCCTCCTACAGAATCTCACAGAACTCGATTCTTTCTCTGTTTGGCCCTTCAATGATAAATAATTTGATTCCTTTTTCCCAAAAAGGAAGACTGTTGATTCCCGGGGTCAGCATGGTACATCCCTCCTGTTTCATTTTCTCATACAGCTCTTCCACATGTTTTGTGGCAAGCGCAAAATGATCCACA
>NZ_JABFCI010000024.1:0-21971 GCF_017566105.1 Akkermansia sp. GGCC_0220 | reverse complement strand
CCAGCGCCGCTTCCCATCCACGGGGAGCGGCTCTTTTTGTGCTTAAGGGGAGGAAGGGAAAGAAAGATAGGGGTTATAAGGTTTATAGGGGTAATGGGGCCTTCCCTATCTCCCCTATCTCCCCTATCTCCCCTATCTCCCCCAAAGACAGCCCCCACAACCACATCCTTGCAGTTTGTGACGATTTCTTAACCAGGTTTCACTTCCTCACCATGGGGGCGGGAGGGTATCACTTCCCCGTCTTCCGGCATGAACGGCGCCACAGTCCGGGAAGCGGAAGACGCAACACAACAGAAAAGACGCCATGAAATTTGTCGCCAAAATCCTGACCATCGCAGCCGCTCTCAGCTCCCTGAGCATGGCCGCCGAGAAAGTAACCGTTGACAGCAGCATCAAGCCGTATGCGCCCACCAGCGGCGTTTCCGGCAACCTGAGCGCCGTCGGTTCCGATACGCTGAACAACCTGATGACCCTTTGGGCGGAAGGATTCAGCAAGAAGTACCCCAGCGTCAAAATCGGCGTTGAAGGCAAAGGGTCTTCCACGGCTCCCCCCGCCCTCACGGCAGGGACGGCCCAGCTCGCCCCCATGAGCCGCCAGATGAAGCGGGAGGAAATAGCGGCCTTTGAAGCCAAATACGGCTACAAGCCGACGGAAATCAAGGTGGCCCTGGACGCCGTGGCCTTCTTCGTCAACAAGAACAATCCCATCCAGGCCCTTTCCCTGTCGCAGATTGACTCCATCTTCTCCTCCACCTTCAAGCGCGGGGGCTCCAACATCTCCGACTGGGGCGATGCGGGCGTCCCCTCCATGAAGGGAAAAGCCATCTCCATCTACGGCCGTAACAGCGCCTCCGGCACGAACGGCTTCGTGAAGGAAATCGCCCTGAAGAAGGGGGACTACAAAAACTCCGTGAAGGAACAGCCCGGCTCCTCCGCCGTCGTGCAGGGCATCAGCTCTGATGAACAGGGGATCGGCTACTCCGGCATCGGATACGTCACCTCCGGCGTGAAAACCCTCTCCCTGGCGGAAAAAGGCGGCCAGGTGGCCGTGCAGCCTTCTTACGACAACTGCATCAGCGGCAAATACCCGCTCTCCCGCTACCTGCTGATTTACGTCAACAAGAAGCCCGGCGAACCCCTGGACACCCTGACCAGGGAATTCATCAAGTTCATCGTCTCCAAGGACGGCCAGGAAATCGTGACCAAGGACGGCTATTACCCGATTCCCGCCAAGGTCAGCGCGGATGTCCTCAAGAGCATTGAATAAACACCCCTTCCATACGCCATCAACACATGCCGGGGCAGGATTGCGGCCTTCCCGCCGGAGTCCTGCCCCCAACTCCCCTCTCCACCGCCTGCCGTCATGAGCGCCAAAGCCCCCTCTCCCGCGCCGCCCAAGAAGCCCAAGCCCGTTCCGGAACGCTTCCAGGTGGCAAAAACCACGCTGTGGTTTGACCGCATCATGACTAAAACCATCATCGGCGGGGGCTTTACCGTCATTGTAGCCGTTTTCGGCATCCTCTTTTTCCTGCTGGCCGTCACCATTCCCCTCTTCCAGGGCGCGGACGTGGAAGAACGGCAGCACCTCGCGCCGTCCGCCCCTGTCCAGGGAACCTGGGGCCTGGACCCTTCCGGCACGCTCCCCTTCGTTTATGACAACGGCAAAAACGTCTTCTTTCTGGACAAGGCAACCGGGAACCTGAATCCCGCTCCCGTATCCCTGCCGGACGGGGAAACCGTCTGCGCCCATTCCTATGATTCATCCCTGGCGGCCTACGCCATCGCCACGGAATCCGGCAAGGCGGGCCTCATCTCCGTCCATTCCGGGCTCAACATCCACGGCCAGGCGAACGCGCACGGCCCGGACAAGGCCGGAACGGAAACCAGCCCGCTCTACCCCTTGACGGAAAGCGGCTCCGTTCCCGGCAGAATATCCCGCATAGCCTACGCGGACGCGGGGGAACGGAAAATCTTCACCGCGACCGCGGAGACGGAACAGGGTCCGCGCCTCCTGCTGATGACGCTGGAGGAATCCCGCTCCCTGCTCCATGAAGGGGAGCTGGCCCCCTCCGGCTTCCATGACCTGACGGACCAGCTTGAAGGCCGCCCCGCCGCCCTGCTGCCCGGCGCCTCCGGAGACAGCCTCGTCATCGCTACGGACACGGACAAACTCCTTTACTTCTCCTATGATGAAGACGGGGAAACGTGGGTCAAGCGCCAAACCATTCCGTCCCCCCTGGGAAGCGGAGAAAAAATGACCTCCGTCAACTGGCTCTTCGGAGACATGTCCCTGGTGATAGGCGGCGACAAGGGAAGCCTTAAAATTTTCAGCCTGTATCCCCACCCCCGCCCGGACGGCCCCGCCGTGCGCCTCTTCGGGCAGACCAGGCAGTTCCCCCCCCTGGACGGCCCGGTGCAGCATTACGCCGCCTCCGGCATCAACCGTTCCTTCCTGGTCTCCACTCCGCGGGAACTCAGGCTCTGCTACGGAACCACGGCTGATGTCCGCTGGAACAGCGACCCGCTGGAATTCACCCCGGTCCAGCTGGCGGCCAACACGGAATTCAGCTCTGCCATTGCCGTGGACGCCGGGGGAAAGGTCCACTTCTTCTCCATGGAAGACAGGCACCCGGAAGCAGGCTCCAAAGCCCTGGCCGGGAAAATCTGGTATGAAGGGTATGACTCCCCCAAATGGCTCTGGCAATCCGTGGGCGGCACGGACGACTATGAATCCAAGCTCTCCCTGATGCCCCTGGTCTTCGGCACGCTGAAAGGCACCCTGTACGCCCTCGTCTTCGCCGTTCCGGTAGCGGTCATGGCCGCCATTTACACGGCCCACTTCATGGCCCCCTCCGTCAAGCGGGTGGTAAAACCCGTCATGGAAATCATGGCGTCCCTGCCCTCCGTGGTGCTGGGCTTCTTCGGCGCGCTCTACCTGGCCCCCAGAATGGAGGACAAGGTGCCCGCCCTGCTCTGCATGGCCGTCCTCATTCCCGGCCTGGCGGCCCTGATCGCGTGGTTCTGGACCACGCGGCCCGCGGCCTGGCGCAACAAATTCAGCCGCGGCGTGGAATACATCGTCATGACTCCCGTCATCCTGCTCTGCGCCTGGTTCTGCTGGGAATACCTGGGCTACTGGCTGGAACAGCCCCTCATCAGCCTCTGCCGCGGCGTCATGGGACTGTGGGGCGCGGGGGACTTCCAGGCCGCCAGCTTCGCGGACCTGTGGCGCAACGGCTTCGGCATGCCCTATGAACAGCGCAACTCCCTGGTGGTGGGGTTCATCATGGGCTTTGCCGTCATCCCCGTCATCTTCACCATTTCCGAGGATGCCCTGAGCAACGTCCCCCCTTCCCTTATCGCCGCCTCGGAGGCGCTGGGGGCCAGCCGCTGGCAGATGGTCCGCACCGTGGTCCTTCCGGTGGCTTCCGCGGGCATCTTCTCCGCCCTGATGATAGGTCTGGGCAGAGCCGTGGGGGAAACCATGATCGTGCTGATGGCCACGGGGAACACCCCTATCATGGACTGGAACATCTTCAACGGCATGCGCACCCTCTCCGCCAACATCGCCACGGAACTGCCGGAGGCGGCGCAGGACTCCACCCACTACCGCGTCCTCTTCCTGGGCGGCCTCATCCTCTTCTCCATGACGTTCATCCTGAACACCCTGGCGGAAATCGTGCGCCAGCGGCTCCGCAAACGCTTCAACGTCATTTGAGACTTCCTCTCCCTCTTCCAATCCATCTTCCATGAAACAGGACTTCAGCCTTCCGCCCGCCCCCAAACGCCCCCTGGGGGAAGTCAACATCTGGCTCACCTCCATCGGGCTCTCCCTGGGCCTCATCATGATCTTCGGCCTGCTGGGCATCATCGTCTTCAACGGCCTGGAGGCTTTCTGGCCCAAAACCGTCCATGAACTGACGATCGCCCCCGCTTCACAGGGGGAAAAACCCCTTGTCCTGTACGCCGGCATCACGAAGGACCAGACGCGCCACATGCCCGCGGACCCCGCCCTCCCCGGCTCCATGGCGAAGGACGTGCGGGAATACCAGCTCTTCACCGGAAGCAAGGAAGCCTACGGGCAATCCTACCGCTACGTGGACGCGCACCACGTCACCGCCTCCTCCACCCCAAAAGGGCTCCTGTGCCTGGAACGCATGGAGGGAGGAAAAGCCCTGGTCAAACCGCTGGAGCTCAAGCTGGCCTCCGGAGAAACCGTCCCGGCCTCCTCCCCGGAATTCATGACGGCCTTCCGCCGCGCGCTGGACCGGGAAGCGGAGTTGCGGGACGACATCAAGGCCATTGACGCCAAAGACATCGGCGCCGTCAACACCCGGCTGGCGGACGCCAAGCTGGACATCAAGGCCATTGAACGCTCCTATGACATCCGGGAGGAAAACGGACGGCGCACGGCCACGCCCAGGGAAAACCCCATCCTCACGGGCATGGATGACCCGGCGGGGGAACTGGACCGGCTCCGCGCCAGGGTGGAGCAGCTCAACGCGGAATACGCCCGGTACACCGCAGAGGCGGGCAGGCTGAGGGAACAGCAGGGCCGGGACACGCTCGTGTATGCCCTGGGAGACGGGGAGAGGAAGGAAACCAGCATGGACAAAATCGTTTACGGCTACCAGCCGAACGACCTGGGCTTCTTCGGCAAATGCGGCGTCTTCCTCCACAACCTGTACCACTTCATCATGGATGACCCGCGGGAGGCCAACACGGAAGGCGGCATCTTCCCCGCCATCTTCGGCACCTTCATCATGACCCTGCTCATGAGCGCGCTGGTTACGCCCGTGGGGGTCATCGGCGCCATCTACCTGCGGGAATACGCCAGGCAGGGAGCCCTGGTGCAGGCCGTGCGCATCTGCGTGAATAACCTGGCGGGCGTGCCTTCCATCGTCTTCGGCGTCTTCGGCCTCGGCTTCTTCGTCTACTACCTGGGCGGAACGATTGACGAACTCTTCTACTGGAAAAAGCTGGCCGTGGACAACACGCCCACCTTCGGCACCTCCGGCATCCTGTGGGCCTCCCTCACGCTGGCCCTGATGACGCTGCCCGTGGTCATCGTCTCCACGGAAGAGGCCCTCTCCGCCGTCCCCCGCGGGCTGCGGGAGGCGGCCCTGGCCTGCGGAGCCTCCAAATGGCAGATGATCAAGCGCATCATCCTGCCCAGCGCCCTGCCGGGCGTCATGACCGGCCTCATCCTGGCCATGGCCCGCGGCGCGGGGGAAGTGGCCCCCCTCATGGTCACGGGCGTGGTGAAGCTGGCCCCTTCCCTGCCCATTGACGGGGAAGGCCCCTTCATCCACCTGGAGCGCAAATTCATGCACCTGGGCTTCCACATCTATGACGTGGGGTTCCAGTCCCCGGATTCGGACGCCGCCCAGCCCATGGTCTTCGCCACCACGCTGCTGCTCATCCTGCTGGTGGTGGTCATGAACCTCACGGCCATCCTCATCCGCAACCGCCTGCGCAAAAAATACGCGGCCTCCAGCTTCTAACCCCGTTCTCCTTCACCATCCCATGACTGAACCAGCCGCCCCAGACGACGATCCCATCATTGAAGTGGAAGATTTCTCCTTCTTTTACGGAAGCAAACAGGTTCTCTTCAACATCGGCATGACCTTTGAAACCAACCGCGTGACGGCCCTCATCGGGCCCTCCGGCTGCGGAAAATCCACCCTGCTCCGCAACATCAACCGCATGAACGACCTGGTTCCGGACGTCCGCCACCGGGGGGACATCCGCATTGACGGCGCCAGCCTGTACGATCCGCGCGTGGAAGTCATTTCCCTGCGCAAGCGCGTGGGCATGGTCTTTCAGAAATACAACCCCTTCCCGAAGAGCATTTATGAAAACATCGTCTTCCCCCTCCGCGTGGCGGGACGCAGCAGGCGCGCGGAACTGGATGAAACCGTGGAACGCAGCCTGAAAGGCGCCGCCCTGTGGGACGAAGTAAAGGACAAGCTGCACGAAAGCGCCTACGGCCTTTCCGGAGGCCAGCAGCAGCGGCTGTGCATCGCCCGCGCCATCGCCAACCGCCCCCAGATCCTGCTGATGGACGAGCCCTGCGCCGCCCTGGACCCCATCGCCACGCTGAAAATAGAAGACCTGATGGAAGACCTGAAAAAAGACCTCACCATCGTCATCGTCACCCACAACATGCAGCAGGCCACGCGCATTGCGGACCGCACCGCCTTCATGTACATGGGCCGCCTGGTGGAATACGGGGAAACGTCCCAAATCTTCACCAACCCGGCGGAAAAAGAAACGGAAGCCTACATCACGGGCCGTTTCAGCTAAAAAGCCCAACTTCCAAGCCATTCACCTCATGACACCTCCCGGCAACCACATCCTCCCCCACTATGACGCGGCCCTGAACGCCATCCGCACCCGCGTCAACGCCGTCTGCGGCAGCCTGCTGAAACACATGGACGTCCTGGAACGGGTCATCTCCGGCCCGGACAGCGACGGGGCCAACGGCATCATTGCGGACGGGGAACCGCTCAACGAAGAAACCCGCCAGGTTCTCTCCCTCTGCGCCGCCGTGCTCACCCAGTTCCATCCCCTGGGGTCCGACCTGCGGCTTGTGCTCACCTTTTCCCGCTGCGGGGACAAGCTCCAGGAATGCATGGAGGAAGTCACAGGCATCGCCAGGCATGCCAAGGCATCCATCAGGCGCCAGGAACCCCTGTGCCCGGATATAGTGCTCCCCCTGCTGGGAATGGCCGTTTCCGAATTCCGGGACGCCGCCCGATGCCTGGAAACGCAGGACGTGGACGCCGCACGGGAAATACGCCTGCGGGACAAAAAGCTGGACAAGTCCCACCGCAAGGCGCTGGCCCTGCTGGTCTCCCCTGACAGGAAGGATCACCCCTCCCTCAACGTCAACCTGCTCTTCATCATCCGCTCCATTGAACGCATCGGAGACATTGCCAAAACCATCGCCGCCACCGTCGTCTTCCTGAAGGAAGCCACGGACATCCGCCACGGAAAAGAGAAATAAACCGCGTCTTTCCCCGCACGATTATTCCACCTTGCTCACGCTGAAGCAGTACACGGCCGGATTAATCAGGGCCAGGGGAAGGTAAAACACGGCAAAGGAGAGAGAACCGCCGTACAAAACCAGGCACAGGGCGGAGACGATAAACAGGATTCCGATTTTAAGGCTCCGCGCCCAGTCCTGGCGGTTCACCAGCCAGATGAAGGCCGCGCATACAAAGCCGATGACCACGCACAGCACCCCGCCCATGGTGAGGAACTGAATATAACTGGAACAGAATTGTTCCAGCCACCGCACATTATCCGGACTGGGGGGATTACCTTCCCAGGCAAAAACGCCCGGCGGCAGCAGCGCCCACAACAGCACGGAAAAGAACACCAGGCGATCCGTATTAAGGCGATAGGTCATGCGGGGGTACGGTACCATTTCCGTGCATGGGATAACAAGTGAAATCGGCCGCTCCCGGCTGTTCCGGGAACGGTTCCTTTACAGGGGAGCAAATGCACCGTCTCCGGCGCCATTGACGGCGATTCCGTCTATTTCCACCAGCCAGCCGGGGCGGCAGACGGGAGCTTTCAACAGCAGATGGGGGACGGCGGCCAGCGGGGATTCCATCAGGCGGCGGCTGACCGTTTCCCGGTCCGCCCAGTCGCGCAGGTACACCACGGCCTGTTTGAGGTCGGACAGGCTTCCGCCGTTCCTTTCTATCAGGGCGTTCATGTTTTCCAGGGTGCGGGCCGTCTGCCGCGCCACATCCCCCGGGTGAACGATGTTCCCCTCCGCGTCAATGCTGGCCGTGCCGGAAAGGAAGTAGTGGGAGCGGTCCCCGTACACGATGCGGGCGCCGCGTTCAAAGGCCACCCGGTACAGATGCGTGGGGGACAGGTAATCCGGAGCCTCCATGTAACGAACCTGCCCCGGCTTCAGCCCGACGATTCCCAGGCTGTCCATGTGCAGCAGCCGCCCCGGCGTTTCCGTACAGCCTTCAATCCCGGTGCTGGCGATGAAGTGGGTTTCCGGCGTCAGCCCGTAACGGTTAAAGCGTTCATTGCGTCCTTCCACCAGTCCGCGGTAGTTGTTGTCAATGTCCCGGCAGTAAATCCACGTGCGGTGAACCAGCTCCGGCACGGTTCCTCCGTGCGCGGCAGCCGCGCGGTCCAGCCAGCGGAATTCCTCCCGCATCTGGCCGTAGCTGTCCGGAGCGGAGGTTTCCTTCCTGCCCGCCAGGAACAGCCGGTAATGCGGACGCCGGGTCGTCATCACCGTTCCCCCCTGGTCCTCTTTCCGCCTTTTTTCCAGCATTCCGCTGATGTGCCATGCTTCCAGGGCCACGCGGGCCCCGTTCGCGGGAGGCTGCCCCACCACGGAGACATAGGAGTTCCGCTCCCCCGCCATCCGGCGCAGCGTTTCCGATTGGCGCACCGGATCGCTGACGTGGAAGCGCAGCAGGAATTCATCTTCTCCTCCGCCGCCCAGTTCGCGGTACCTGCCCATCAGGGAACGCAGTTCCGCCTCAAAGTTCGCGCCCGGTTCCGCCGTCATGCAGAAGAAATATTCTTCCGCGCCGCCCTTTCCGCGCCATTCCGTTTTTTCAGGTAAATCCGCCGCCATGGTGTCCTCCTTTACAGGGACTGCACGTAATTGACCAGGTCCTCCAGCTCACGGTCATTTAAAGAACTTGTCTTCCCGCGGATGTCCCCAGGATTGTGCGTCGTAATGGCTTCCCGGACCGTCTTCGCCCGGCCGTCGTGCAGGTAGGGGGCGGTCCGCCACACTTCCACCAGGGAGGGCACCAGAATGCTTTTTCCTTCATCCAGCCCCGTGGCCGTCCCCGTAGCCACCAGTTCCTTGGTAGTGAAGTACGGGTGCGGGTGGCACTGCACGCACCCGGCCGTTTTAAAGACTTCCTTCCCCCTGCGCGCGGATTCGGACAAGGCGCCCCGCTCCACTCCGGGAGCATGGCACTGCGCGCAGGAGGCCTGTTTCGTCTGCTCTTTGGAGGGAGAACCGGCCATCAGGAACGGACTGGGAACTTCCTTCATGTTTTTCAGGTATTCATTCACGCATTCCGCCAGTTCCCCGGAGGGTTCCAGAAACTGGATGTGAACGAAGCCCGCCGTCACGGCCACCTCCGCGGAGGCGCGGACGCCCAGCGTCATCACCGGGCTTGTCCGGTGGGAGAGGAACATGGTGCGCGTGTTTTTCGGGTTGCCCATGCCGTCATTCAGCAGGTCCCAGTTCAGGCCGTCCACCCGGCTGTCCGGGTGGCAGGTTGCGCAGCTCTGCCAGCCCTGGAAGCAATGGGAGGCGTCGTTGAAGTACTGTTCCCCCAGCTTTTCCCGTGAGGGCTGGAATCCTTCATTCAGGGCGATTTTCCGAGGTTGCGCTTCCCCCTTGAGGGGGACTTGCGCCAGCGTGTCCGAGAAGTATCCGGCCACATAAACGTTTTTCCCGTCGCACGCCAGGGAGCGCGGACCGTTCAGGGGCAGAGGAATGCGGGTGCGGAGGCCGTGCAGGAAGCCCAGCCTTTCGGAAACGGGTTCGTTTTCCCGGTTTTCCCGCTTCATGCGGTCCAGCAGGCCGGGAAAATCAATCACGGACAACTCATGCGTTCCCGCGTGCGTCACAAACAGCTTTCCGCCATCCCCGGAAAAGGCGACGCCCCAGGGATTGGCCGCCCCCGCATCCGGATCGTCCAGCAGGACGGGGTGCGGCTTGTCCGGCTGTTCCGTGTCAATAACCGTCACGGCGTTCGTGTTCATCCAGCCGCGGTCCAGCTGCGTGGTGGGCACCTGGTAGCGGCTCAGCACGTGCGCCACGGCCAGATAACGGCCATCCGGGCTCATCGCCATGCCGCGCACGCCCTGCGTCCCGTTGGAGAGCGGGAAATGAGCCGCCTTCCCGTCTTCCACCAGCGTCAGCGCAGCCGCCGTGAAATCCCCGTCCGCTTTCCCGGCGGGCAAATGGCCGGCGGCCCATATTTTCCTGCCGTCCGGAGAGACGGCCAGCGCCACCGGTTCACGGGGAACGTTCCAGGAATTCAGCACGTTCCCGGTGGCGGCGTCCATTTCCAGAATTTGGGAGTCAAACCGGCACGCCACATACAACTTACCTCCGCGCAGCACGGGGGCCATGGGCGTGTGCCCCGCCGGAAAGGAACCTTTCAACGCCCCGCTTTCCAGGTCCACCACCTCCACCACGCCGCGCGGTCCGCCTTCCGCCACATAGGCGGTAGCGCCGTCAAGCGCCATGCCGTTGGGCGGCTGGCCCAGCCGGATGCTTTTCACTTTTTCTCCGGAAGCGGGGTCCACCAGTTCCAGAGTCCGGCTTTCATGCCCCAGCACGGCAACCAGATGATTAAAAACCTTCACATCCACCGGAGCGGCAGGACCGGCAACGGAATCCGGTCCCTGCCTGCATGAGACGAAGGCCAGCAGGCAGCAGAGGGCAGCCACGGAGGCGCAGAGCGTTTTTGTCAGTTTCATGGCCATTTCAGATTCAGTCTTCTATCATCACGCGGAACCCCACGTTGTACACGGGCCGCCAGCCGGGATACCCCCAGCGCCAGGAGGACGTGGCCCGCCGGGGGCGGTCATACCAGGAACCGCCGCGCACGGCACGGGGAACGCGGGAGTCCAGGCTTTCATTGCGCCCGTCCCCTTCCTTCCACGGGTAGGGCCTGTATTCGGAACGGGTCCATTCCGCGGCGTTTCCGATCATGTCGTACAGTCCGTAGGCATTCGGCTTGTAGCTCTTGACGGGGGCCAGATGGAGCTTCCCGTCATTGTATTTTTCATCCCGCGGCACGAAATCCCAGAAACGGTTGGGATTCTTAATCGGCTTGGGGTCCACGCCGGAGACGGCAAGCTCCTTCAGCGTCACATCCCCCAGGTTGGCGTATGCGGAGAAGTCCGCATCCCGTTCCCCGAAGAAGAAGTCCGTACCCGCTCCGCCCCTGGCCGCGTATTCCCACTGCGCTTCCGTGGGCAGCGTCACCTTTTTCCCCGTTTTCCCGGAAAGCCAGCGGCAGAATTCCATGGCCCTGGTCCACGGCACCCGGATGACCGGAAAACGCGGATTGGCGTCCATGTCGTAGCCGGGCCTCACCTGGTCCTTGTAGTGCATGTCGTACCATCCGTTGAGGTATTCCGGGTCAAAGCGGCGGTATTGCTCCAGCGTCACTTCCGCCTCTCCCATCCAGAACGGTTGTTCAATCTCCACCGGGGAAACGGGGCTTTCCGCCGGGGTTTCCCGTTCACTTCCCATCCTGAATTTTCCCGCGGGAATGCGGCGGAACGTCATGCTTACGCCACCCCCCAAATCCACAGCCAGCGTTTCATTCCGCGGTTCCGGGACGGGCACGCTTTTTTCACTGGCGCGGGGGACAGACTTGCCGCCGTCAACGATGACGCCGCTGGCGTTTCTCCGGAACAGGGAGTCCTTCATGGTCACGTAATTCCGTTCCGCTCCGGAGAATTGCCTGTGCAGGTCATAGCGGCGTTTCAGCAATCCTTCATTGCGCTCTCCCGGCCATTCGCCCAGGTAGGGGGCGTTCATGTCCATCCACGTGACCAGACGGTTCCAGTCCTCCTGAGGCATCTCCACACCGTGATGCCCCTTTTTAAGGAGCTGGTAAAGTTCCGACGTATCCGCGAAGAACTCCGTGGGGGCCAGCCCCAGGTAGTTTCCCTCCGGACCGTTGCGGCGCACGTAGGGGTGCAGGTTCCAGTACGCGACGGACCCGGGAGCGGGCGCACCCTTGACGGCCTCCAATGTCATGAAGTCCGGGACTCCCGCGCGGGCCTTGTTTTCCGCGGTGTGGCAGCGGACGCAGTGGCGGTCCAGCACGGGCTGCACTTCATTCATGAAGGAGAAGGTGCGCGCCGGACCGTACCACGGGGTGATGGCGGCAGGCTTCTGCCGGGAGGCCATGACCGCCTTGGCGGGCGGCGCGTAGTTCTGCCGTTCATGGCAGCCGATGCAGCTTAACGTTTCCCCCGGCATGGCAGAAAACCAGCTCCGCATCAGCGCCAGGGCGCGCCCTTCCCCGTCCAGCACCTGGAGGGTCAGCGGCTGGTTGGCGGGTGCCGTAAAGATGGCGGAGCCGTCAGGATTCACGGGAACGGTGCCGTACAGCACCTTCAAGTCCCAGTTGCTTTCCATGCCCATGGCATAGTGGCTTCCGGTGTTGCGGGGGCTGTACTCGGACATGAACACGCGCAGGGATGTTGCCTCCCCCTTCGGCACTCCGGCCATGGCGCGGCCCCGGTACACGTCGGAGATATAGACCGTGGCCGTCTTGCTCTCCGGCTTCACGCGGTCATGGAGCACGGGCGGCTTTTTGCGCGGGCGCAGCGGCGCGGGGTCCGCATAAATGAAATAGGAGGAAGCCGTGAGAGGAACGATGTTGTCGTACACGTCGCACCAGACCACATTGGTCACGCCCTGGTTGCCGGAAGGGGAGGAGACAGCCAGGAAGGTTTCCTCATTCAGCGGATACGGTTCCGCAAAATAGGGAGTCTTCAACCCCTCCACCAACTGGTCCCTGGTGACGTTTTCCACGGGTTTTCCGTAGCCCGGGATTTTCTGCACGGCGCCCTCCGTGGCGGTACGGCCCCGGTTCACGTCAAAGATGACCAGTTCCCCAAGCCGCTTGACACCATGGTGCCCGCTCACAATGCCCGCGAACATGCCCGGCCTGCCGGGAAGCGGGCGGGCATTGAACAGGCTGTTGGGCCAGTAGGAGTTGGAACCGTAGTATTCCTTCTGGTCGCTGCCGTCCGGATTCATGTGCATCAGCACGCGGCTGAAGTAGTGGGCGCTCTCCGTGTATTCCCAGCGCAGGAACATCACGCGGCCGTCCGGCAGCATGGTGGGGAACCAGTTGTTGTCCTGGTCAAAGGTGAGCCGCCGGGTCGTCTTCCTCTCCCGGTCGTAAAGGTGGATGTTCCCCACGTAGTCCACCCCGGTTACGCAGGGCACGCCCTGCATGCCGGAGGTGTTGACGAAGATGACGCGGCCGTCCGGCAGGTAGCAGGAGTTGTAGCTATCCGTATCCGCCGGCATGTGGGCGGTGAGGGCTTCCATTTTCCCGGTTTTCAGGTCCAGTTCAAAGACGTCCCAGGGCCTGTTTTCCTTCTTGCCGAAGCGGTTTCCGGTGAACATGAGCCTTTCCCCGGAAAAGTCCACTTCCAGATGCCCCATCCAGCGGTCGTCCCCCAGCAGCTGCGCCGCGGGGGAGGAAGAGGAGATGCCGTCAAATTTCACGATGCCGCTGCGGTACGTGCGGCCCGGCCCCGGCATGCTGGAGATTCCCTGCCAGTTGGCCGGGCGGTCATGATTGAAGGAGCTTTTTCCGGACGGGTTGAAACGCCGCACGCCCACCCATTCCCGCAGGGAGTCCTGTTCCGGCAGGGATTCAATAAGGGCCTTTTTCCGCAGTTCCACCAGTTCACGCAATTGGTCCGCCTGCTCCGGCCCGGCCTGTTCCACCCACCGGTCCAGCGGCCCCAGCTTCTTCTCCCATTCATCCAGCCGGGCCAGGAAAACCTCAGCATCAGGGTACCGTTCCCCGTATTTTTCCCGGTTGCGCTTCACCGCGCGGCGGATGGCGGCCGCATCATAATAAGCCGCCAGTTTCTTCAGACGGAGGAAGCGGACTTTTTCCAGGATGGCTTCCTGATGCTTCATCAGGCCGTCCCAGGAAGAAACGGCTCCCACCCGCTCCGCCGGAACGGAAAGGATTTCCGCCAGCACGGCCCCGGCTTTCTGCCCGTCCGGCCATGCCTGGAACACGGGAGCCAGCAGCGCCATCGCATCCCCGCAGTCATCCGCGGCAGACGGATCGGAAAGGGAAGATACATGTTCCGCCGTCCGCGCCCATAATTGCTGCATCCATTGGTTCCTTCCCTCTGCGGAGGCCGCGAGCGGAATTCCGGACAATTCCCGCAGCCAGGGCTGAAGTCCGGAAGCGTGGAGTATTCCGGATCCCAGTACGGCACAGCCGCAGGAGAGAAGGCGCAGGATGGAACATGAGTCAAACATGGCGTACAGTTTTACACTAGTACGCAGGAGAAATTCTTTTTCATTCAACGGGAATTTCCGTACCGATTAATTTTCTGCCTAATCAGCAGAGGGTGAACGCATCATTTAATCCCACCGGACTCTCAATTCCGGAATTCAATATCTGATTTTAAGGGAAGGAGGTTGTGGAAAAACGGCTCCGGCAGAAAGCGGCATGGGGAATCCTACCGCCCGTCCTCCATGCCCAGGATTTTTTTCATGGCAGGCCTGAATTCATTCCTCCATTGCTCCAACTGCCTGACGACGGGAATTAACGTCTTTCCGGACAGGGAACGGGAGCATGAGCAGCGGCATTTCTCCGTTCATCCCCGGCATCCGGGAAAAACAAGCGCCGGAGAAAGAGGGAACAGCCGTTTGCCTTTCTTCCGGCGGCCTTGTTGTTACATTCCTGCGGAATAGGAAGTTCAGGAATCTTCCAGCGTGCGGGGGCGCAGCAGGTACACCTTGTCCCGGCGGCGCACTTGTTCAGGAACCGCTAGGTAGACGGTTTCCCCTTTTTGCGCGGCGTCCACGGGTTCCATGCCCGCCGCCGTCTCCCGCCGCATGGATTCCACTTCCACGCGGACGGCCCCCGTGGTGGGCCCTGCAATGAGGATGGTCTGCCCCGCGGACAAGCCGCCGGCTTCCAGGTACAGGGCAGCCACCCCGTTCTTTTTATAAAAGTTTTCCACCTTGGCAATGTGGATTTTCAGCAGGGCGGCGCGGCTGTTGGCGGAACCGCTCCATTCCCCCCATTTCACGCCCAGGTAATACCCGCCCTGCCAGAATCCGCGGTTGAAGACGGATTCCAGCCGCTTCATCCACGCTTCCGCCCTGTCCGCGGAAAAGGTTCCGTCCAGGCATGCCTGGGCGGCCTCCCGGTACACGGAGGTGACCGTTCTGACGTAATCCGAGGAGCGGCCGCGCCCCTCCAGCTTCAGCACGGAGACGCCCGCGTCCAGAAGCTGGTCCAGCACCGGAACGGTGCACAGGTCCCGGGGAGACATCACGTATTTGTTGTCTATCACCAGTTCATTGCCCGTTTCCTCATCCGTCACGCGGTAGGCGCGGCGGCAGTTCTGGAAGCAGGCGCCCCGGTTGGCGGAGGAGTTGTAAGCCGCCAGGCTCATGTGGCATTTGCCGGAAACGGCCACGCACAGCGCCCCGTGGGCAAAGATTTCCACCCGGAGCAGTTCCCCGGAGGGGGCCCTCACGTCCTCCTTCCGGATGGATTCAATGATGTGCCGGATTTGCGCCAGAGTGAGTTCCCGTGCCAGCACCACCACATCCGCGTACTGCGCGTAGAACCTGACGGAGGCCATGTTGCAGACGTTGGCCTGCACGGACATGTGGACTTCCAGCCCGATGGAGCGGGCATGGGCGATCACCGCCAGGTCGGAGGCGATGACGGCGTCCACTCCGGCCTTCCGGGCGGAGCCGCACAGGGCATGCACCGCCTCCAGCTCTTCATCATACACGATGATGTTCAGCGTCAGGTAGGCCTTAGCTCCCGCCTCATGGCAGCGGGCCACGATTTCCGGCAGGTCTTCCTCTGAAAAGTTGGCCGTGGCGCGGGAACGCATGTTCAGCTTCCCCACGCCGAAGTAGACGGAGTCCGCCCCGCCCTGCAACGCAGCGGCCAGGGATTCAAACGACCCCGCCGGGGCCATGATTTCTATCCGGGATTGAACGGGCATGGCAGAACGGCTCAGAGTCCTCCGGATTCCTCCGTCAGGATGACAGTGATCCTTCCCTTGGGGAAGCATTTGACAATGGACATATGGATGTTGCACAGGCGGTCCGGGGAGTTGCAGTCCGCACAGGTTCCCGTGTACATGCAGGGCGTCTTGAAGTCTTCATGGCGTTTGGCGTTCAGCGGGGCGATGCGGCGGATGCGTTCCCGCGCCTCCTCCGGCGTGGCCACCAGCTTGTTGGCTCCGGCCAGCAGAATGACGTGCCGTGGGCCGAACGCTACGGGAGCCACGCGGTTGCCCACCATGTCCACCCAGTGCAGGGTTGCCTTCATGCTGACGGCGTTGATTCCGGTCAGGAACAGGTCCGCCGTCATGCCGCGGCGGCGGATTTCCCATTTTTCCTCTCGGTCCATGTCCGGAAGAAAGCCGTCGTAAAATTGAATGTCCGGATTGGCCCGCAGGTCGTCAAGAATTCCCGTGGCCTTCAAGGTCATGGAGTCTCCGTAGGAGGCGGACGCCGGGTTGAACTCCCGCACCAGGCCGCGCATCACGCCTGCGGCTTCCTTCAGGCCCGGAACTACAAAGCATCTGAATCCGCGCCGTTCCAGGCGTTCGGCGCACTTTTGCAGGGAAAGGGTTTCTTCCATAAAAACGGCGGATGAAGAACCCCGCTCCGGCTGATTCCGGAGCGGGGTTCCATGTAGTTTTATTCTTCCGCAGGGGCTTCCGCTTCACCGGAATCTTCCCCGGCCTCCGCGTCTTCCGCTCCCTCCGCACCTTCCTCGTCTTCATCATCCGGAATGACGATGGAGATGTCCTGGATGGCTTCGCCGTCGTTCAGCGTCATGAGCTTCACGCCCTGGGTGGCGCGGCCCGTTTCGCGCACGGTGGCTACCTTGATGCGGACGGACTGCCCCGCCGTGGTCATGAGCATCAGTTCATCCTCCTCGGAAACGACCGTGGCGGATACCACCTTCCCGGTCTTGTCCGTGCAGTTCATGGTCTTGATGCCGGTGCCGCCGCGGCCCTGCGTGCGGTATTCGTCAAAGGAGGTGCGCTTGCCAAGGCCGTTTTCAGAGGCCACCAGCAGGGTTTTCTGCGGGTCCACAATGGCCAGGGCCACGACGTAGTCCCCCGCGCGCGGACGGATGCCGCGAACGCCGATGGTGTTGCGGCCCTGGGTGCGGAGGGCTTCCTCCGGGAAGCGGATGCTCATGCCGTCATGCGTGACGAGCACGATTTCATTTTCCCCGGTGGTGAGTTCAGCGTTTACCAGGGTGTTGCCTTCCTCCAGGTTGATGGCGATGATGCCGGCCTTGCGGTAGTTGACAAAGTCGTTCAGGCTGGTTTTCTTCACCGTGCCGTCCTTCGTGGCGAAGACCACGTTGCCGCTGCCTTCCGCAAAGGTGATGTCATTGCCTTTTTCATCCACCCGGCGTTCCAGGCGCAGGATGGCGGCGATGGCTTCCTCCGGCTGGAGGTCCAGCAGGTTCTTGATGTTGCGGCCCTGCGCGCTGCGCGCGGCCTCGTCAATTTCATACACGCGGTCCACGTACACGCGCCCGGTGTTCGTGAAGAACATCAGGTAGTCGTGGTTCTGGGCGGCGAAGAGGTGCTCGATGAAGTCCGCCTCCGCATCCTTTCTGGCCCCCTTGGTGGTGGCGGCCTTCACGCCCTTGCCCCCACGGGCCTGCACGCGGTATTCCGCGGAGTTGGTGCGCTTGATGTAGCCGCTGTGCGTGATGGTGACGATCATCGTGTCGTTCGGGATCAGGTCTTCAATGGCCATGTCCCCGGAGAAGGGAATGATGCGCGTGACGCGCGGCGTGGCGTACTTGTCCTTGATGGCCATGAGTTCATCCTTCACGATTCCCAGCACGCGGGATTCGTTCGCCAGGATGTCCAGATAGTCCTTGATGCGGACCAGCAGTTCCGCGTATTCCCCGGAAATCTTGTCGTTTTCCAGAGCGGTGAGCTGGTACAGGCGCAGGTCCAGGATGGAGTTTACCTGGCGTTCCGTAAAGATGTAGCGGTCCCCCTGCACGGAGGCCTGGGAACGGATCAGGATGCCCAGGCTTTCCGCCGTCTGCGTGGAGAAGGTGTAGTTCTGGAGGCGTTCGCGGGCTTCCTCCCTGTTCTTGGAGTCGCGGATGATGGTGATGAAGTCATCCATGTGGTGAAGGGCCAGCAGGAAGGCTTCCAGGCGTTCGGCGTCCTTTTCCGCATCCCCCAGCAGGTAGCGCGTGCGGCGCACGACCACCTCCCGGCGGTGCTCGATGTAGAAGTTGATGGCGTCCAGCATCGCGAGCGTCTTGGGGCGGTTGTCGTGAATCGCCAGCATGTTCACCGCAAAGGAGGTCTCCATGGAGGTGAGCTTGTAAAGCTGGTTCATGACCACCTGCGGGCGGGCGTCCCGCTTGAGTTCGATTTCAATGCAGGTTTTCTCGTCGGAAAGGTCGCGGATGCCGGAAATGTCCGTCAGGATCTTGTCCTTGTACAGTTCCGCGATGCGTTCCTGGAGGGCGGCGCGGTTCACGCCGTACGGCACTTCACGGATGATGAGGAGGTCCTTGCCGGAGTCCGTCATTTCCATGTCTATCTTCCCGCGGATGCGCACGGAGCCGCGCCCGGTGCGGAAGTAGCTGTCAATGCCGGAAAAGCCCAGCACGTCGCCCCCGGTGGGGAAGTCCGGCCCCTTGATGTACTGGCGCAGTTCATCCACCGTCATGAGCGGGTTGTCAATCACGGCGCAAATGCCGTCCACCACTTCCCCCAGGTTGTGCGGAGGCATGTTGGTAGCCATCCCCACGGCAATCCCCGTGCCGCCGTTGACCAGCAGGTTCGGGAAGGCGGAGGGGAACACGGTGGGTTCCGTGTGCTCGTTGTCGTACGTGGGAACGAAGTCCACGGTGTCCTTGTCCAGGTCCGCCATCAGGGCCACGCCCATGCCGGAGAGCTTGGCTTCCGTGTATCGGGCGGCGGCGGGGGGGTCCCCGTCCGGCGTGCCGAAGTTGCCCTGCCCGATGACGAGGATGTCCCGCATGGACCAGTCCTGCGCCATGTTCACCAGGGTGCCGTAAATGGCGGCGTCCCCGTGCGGGTGGTAGTTACCCATGGTGTCACCCACGATTTTGGAGCATTTGCGGGTCTTCCCGCCGGGGGACAGGTTCAGCTCCTTCATGGCGTACAGGATACGCCTCTGGGAGGGCTTGAGGCCGTCTCTCACGTCCGGCAGGGCGCGGGAGATGATGACGGACATGGAGTAGTCCAGGAAAGAAGTGGAGAGCTCGCTGGCTACGTCCACCGGTTTGATTCTATTGTTTTCCATGGTTCTGAGAGAAAGTCTGGGGATTAAACATCAAGGTTGCGGACGTTGAGGGCGTGGTCCACGATGTAGTTCTTGCGGGGCTCCACCACGTCCCCCATCAGGATGGTGAACATTTCATCAGCCCTGACGGCGTTGTCGTCATTCAGGATGACGCGGAGCAGCTCGCGCCGTTCCGGGTCCATCGTCGTCTTGAACAGGTCCTTGGCGTCCATTTCACCCAGGCCCTTGAATCGCGTGATTTCCACGCCGCGCTTGCCGATGGTGATGACGGATTCCAGAATGTCCATTACGGAGAAGAGGGCCGTGGTCCGTTCCTTGTCTCCTTCCCCTTCCACCAGTTCAAACAGGGGCGTATCCATGGATACGAGCATGTTCCCGGGGATGCCGAGTTCAGCCAGGCGCGTCAGGGCGCGCGCAATAGCCTTGGCCTCATGCAGTTCATGGGTGATGGAACGGCGGCTGGGCCCTTCCCGGTCCGGGAGGGGGTTTTCCAGCAGTTCCTCTTCCGTGGGCATGCCGAAGATGAAGAGGTCCCTGTTTTCTTCGGAAAAGGCAGTGAGGGCTTCCATGTCATGGAAGAAGAGGATTTCCTCTTCATTGCCGCTGCGCACCTTCACCAGGAATTCGGGGAAATCCCCGTTTGCCTCCCGGTGGTTGAGCAGGTCTTCCAGGGAGCCGCCCTGCGCCTGCATGGATTCCGTGTAGCGCTGGAGGTTGACCAGCGTTTCCAGGATGGCGGAGAGCTCGTCCGGCGTAAAGGAACGGGAACCGTCCGCAAAGCGGAGGGTCACGTCATTGACGGCCAGTTCAATCAGTTTGCGGTTCAGGGCCACGTCATCCTGCACGTATTCCTCCTTCTTCCTGCGGATAATGCGGTACAGGGGCGCCTGCGCGATGTACAGGTACCCGGCGCGCACGAGCTGCGGCATGTGGCGGCAGAAGAAGGTGAGCAGCAGAGTGCGGATGTGGGCGCCGTCCACGTCCGCGTCAGTCATGATGATGATCTTGTGGTAGCGCACCCGGTCCAGCTTGAAGGAGGCCTCATCATCCCCGTCTCCGATCCCGGCGCCGATGGCCGTGATCATGTTCTGGATTTCCCGGCTGCCCAGGGCCTTGTCCAGCCGCGCCTTTTCCACGTTAAGCACTTTCCCGCGCAGGGGCAGGATGGCCTGCGTGCGGCGGTCGCGCCCCATCTTGGCGGAGCCGCCTGCGGAGTCACCTTCCACAATGAAGAGTTCGCACTTGGCGGGGTCCCGGTCGGAGCAGTCCGCCAGCTTGCCCGGAAGGCCGCCGATGGAAAGAGCGCTCTTGCGGACCGTTTCACGCGCCTTGCGCGCGGCCTCGCGGGCACGGGCGGCCGTGATGCTCTTTTCGATGATCTTCTTGGCCATCGCCGGGTTTTCCTCGAAGTACGTCTTGATCTCTTCGTACACGACGTTGCCCACCACGCCTTCAATCTCCGTGTTCACCAGCTTGTCCTTGGTCTGGGAGGAGAAGCGCGGGTTGGGCATCTTGACGGAGATGACCGCCACCAGGCCTTCGCGCACGTCCTCTCCGCTCAGGGAGGGGTCCTTTTCCTTCAGCAGGCCGTTCGCCTTCGCGTAGCCGTTGATAACGCGCGTCAGGGCGCCGCGGAAACCGGAAAGGTGCGTTCCGCCGTCCCCGTTGTAAATGGAGTTGGCAAAGCAGAGGATGTTCGTTTCATACGTGTTGTTGTACTGGAACACCACGTCCACCAGGACGTCATCCTCCATCTTCTTGCCGTCGTATTCCACTTCCACCTTCCGGACGCCGGAAATGGAGATGGGGTCCTCATTGATCAATTCCTTGTTCCGGCCCAGCTGGCGCACGAATTCCACAATGCCTTCCTTATAGAAGAAGGTTTCCCGGCGCACCGGGGCCTCCCGTTCGTCAATCAGCTCGATGACCAGGCCGGGGTTCAGGAAAGCCAGTTCGCGCAGGCGCGTCGTCAGGCGGTCAAATTTGAACTCCGTGGTATCCGTGAAAATGGTGGCGTCAGGGAAGAAGGTAATGGTCGTACCCGTGATTTCACAGGCGCAGGCGCCCACCGCGCGGAGGGGCTCGATCGTCTTGCCGCGTTCAAACTTGATCTGGTAGCGTTTGCCGTCGCGGCGCACTTCCGCCCTGAACCAGTCGGACAGGGCATTCACGCACTTGGCGCCCACCCCGTGCAAACCGCCGGAGTACTTGTAGGCGCCCTGGCCGAACTTGCCGCCCGCGTGCAGATTGGTCAGCACCAGTTCCACGGCGGGGATGCCGAACTTCGGGTGGATATCCACCGGAATGCCGCGCCCGTTGTCCACCACGGAAATGGAGCCGTCCACATGGATCACAATGTCAATCTTGCTGCAATAGCCGGCCAGATGCTCGTCAATGGAGTTGTCCAGCACTTCAAATACGCAGTGGTGCAAGCCTCTCTCGTCAGGGTCCCCGATGTACATGCCGGGGCGCTTCCGCACGGCCTCCAGGCCCTCCAGTTTGTCAATCTGCGCGGCGCCGTATTCATGCTGCGCCGTCGTGGAAACGGTGGTTTCAACAACCTCGTTGGTATCTTCGGACATAACTGAAATATATTACGCTTATCTTAATTTTTTGCAAGACTAATGTTAGAAAGCGCGCGTGCGCGCGTAGGGGCAACCCCCGCGAAAAGCCGCCGCAATCGCATAAAAAAGGCCCTATTCCTCGCCTTCCGGATTTTTCTGACATCAGACAGCGGACGAGGGCGCGCAGGAGTATTCTGCGCCGTTTTATAGAATCGGAAGGGGCGTGCCGTGTGAAGGGCGGCGAGCGGCGCGGGGAGAGTAGTGGACAAAATGGACTTGATGGACAGGATGGACACCATTTTCTTTTTTCTACTCTG
>NZ_JABFCI010000245.1:0-211 GCF_017566105.1 Akkermansia sp. GGCC_0220 | reverse complement strand
TCCGGCCGCCGCCTTTTTAACCGGATCCGCCTTTGCCCAGATTTCTTCACCGCTTGTAAGCTTAACGGCAAATCTGTCCTCCGTAGCCTTTGTCACACTTCCTTCCACAATATTGGCATGGCCCACGAAGCCGGCTATGAACCGGGTTGCGGGACGGGTGTAAAGACTGCTTGGTTCCGTGATCTGTTCTATCCGGCCTTTATTCATGACG
>NZ_JABFCI010000244.1:0-211 GCF_017566105.1 Akkermansia sp. GGCC_0220 | reverse complement strand
CAGAGTATTTCTGCTAGCAGCGCGTTAAAGTGAAATGCGATATAAAAAGTGCACAAAAAGTTTATGGAAAATTTATAATAAACTTACATAATTAATATTTACCCTTGACGTGTGACGTCTGATTTGTTATAGTCGAACTATGGAATGGATGAGAGGTCATACGTGTTATTACTTGCTGAAGAAGTGACAGGGATAACAGGAAAAGGGAAAA
>NZ_JABFCI010000243.1:0-211 GCF_017566105.1 Akkermansia sp. GGCC_0220 | reverse complement strand
ACGACAGCGTGATATAAGCGATCCACGTTTTGGTGATCACCTAACCGCTCCTTAATAAAATCGTTTGCGGATAGTAAAGCTTTGCCCTTAGTTTGACTGACATCGAATACTGAGCCGTAACGATAACCAACAATTGCTCGTTCAGCGGTCGTTTTGTATTTGATCTGTTCTTCTGGCGTGAGCTTCTTAACGATTGGCATGGTGATCTTGA
>NZ_JABFCI010000242.1:0-211 GCF_017566105.1 Akkermansia sp. GGCC_0220 | reverse complement strand
AACGCGCCGCTGCTGGCGACCAACGATTCCCATTACACGCGTGCCGAAGACGCCGGCGCGCAGGACGCCATGCTGTGCATCAACTCCGGCTCCACGCTGGACGAGCCGGGCCGATTCAAATTCGACGGCACCGGCTACTACATCAAATCCGCCGAGGAAATGCGCGAACTGTTCAAAGACCTTCCCGAAGCGTGCGACAACACGTTGGAGA
>NZ_JABFCI010000241.1:0-211 GCF_017566105.1 Akkermansia sp. GGCC_0220 | reverse complement strand
CCACAGTTATCAGCTGACTATGATGTAGCAAAAGCGTTGAAGGGTACAGGTATTCCTTTGATTGCCGATGGTGGTTTGCGTTATTCGGGCGACGTGGTGAAAGCATTGGCTGCCGGAGGATATTGCGTAATGATCGGATCATTGGTTGCCGGAACAGAAGAATCTCCGGGTGACACTATTATCTTCAATGGTCGTAAATTCAAATCCTATC
>NZ_JABFCI010000240.1:0-211 GCF_017566105.1 Akkermansia sp. GGCC_0220 | reverse complement strand
ATTCAATGAGTGATGGGGCTTTGACCAAATCCTTGAATATTTCAAGCACAAATGAGTTTGGTATAATAGCCAATGGATTAAACAATGCAAATAAAAGTATAAATAATCTTATTAGTGAAGTAACGAAAACCATAAAAGATATAAATGATTCCAGTCAGGATTTATCTGCTACAACTCAGGAAATATCATCAATGATGTCCTCCGTAAATGA
>NZ_JABFCI010000239.1:0-211 GCF_017566105.1 Akkermansia sp. GGCC_0220 | reverse complement strand
AGACGGCAGAGCCAAAGACAAACAGATAGCAGACCTGCAAAGAGAGAACGGCTCTCTGAGGGGTCAAATTCGCTCTCTGACGGCTCAATTAGACGAGGTTAAGGCAGAACTATGGAACAAGATAAATAACCTCACAGACAAGCTCAAGGGGGCTTACGAGAGCCTTACGAATGTCGTTAAGGCGGTCGGTATGCTCAAGTATGACCGAGAG
>NZ_JABFCI010000238.1:0-211 GCF_017566105.1 Akkermansia sp. GGCC_0220 | reverse complement strand
ACAACTTATTCCTATGGCTTTGTTTGCAAGCATCCCGACCTCTACAGCATGAAAACTATATTATATTCCTGTTATAACTATTAATGAATACAGCCAAAAAAAATTGTTCTTGCTGCCAATCCAAATGTATAAAACATTCTTCATTTAACTTTCTCAATTACATGTAGAAAATTTAGAAATTTTACTGTAAAATTTAAGTTATACAAAATAT
>NZ_JABFCI010000237.1:0-211 GCF_017566105.1 Akkermansia sp. GGCC_0220 | reverse complement strand
AGTATAGTTGAATATTGAAAGTTTTGAACAGGAAGAGTATTTAAATCGTGTTACTGAAAGAGAGCGAAGTATAGGTGAAAATTCGCAGGAGGATTTAAAGAAAATCACCTGGGAGCTAAAGAACTGAAATAATTATTAATTTAGTAGGTTTTTTCGTATTTCCACGTTAAGGAGTAAAATGTATTTGTATTTTTTGAAATTTACACATAGG
>NZ_JABFCI010000236.1:0-211 GCF_017566105.1 Akkermansia sp. GGCC_0220 | reverse complement strand
GACATAATATCGACGCCTGTCTTGCTGCGCGCGGGGATGAGCGCGGTCCCGGTTGAGGCGGCTTTTTCATGGACGCCGAACGCTTTGGGAATCGACGGTCCGGTGACATCGGCGTCCATGATACCGACATTGTAGCCGCGGCGCTTGAGCAATACGGCCAGCATCGAAGTTACAAGGGATTTGCCAACGCCGCCCTTTCCGCTGACGACGC
>NZ_JABFCI010000023.1:0-23961 GCF_017566105.1 Akkermansia sp. GGCC_0220 | reverse complement strand
CTCTCCACTCTCCACTCTCCACTCTCCACTCTCCACTCTCCACTCTCCACTCTCCCGCCTCAGGCCTTTTTACTGGACAGGGAGAAGAGGGTTCCGTACAGTTTGCGCGATATTCAAGCGTTCCGAATTTATGGCAATTTCAGATTACATCGTGACCATTGGCCTGGAAGTCCACTGCCAGATCAAGACGAAGAGCAAAATGTTCTGCTTCTGCGAGACCGGCTTTGGCTTTGAACCCAATACGCGCGTGTGCCCCACCTGCCTGGGGCTGCCGGGCGCGCTGCCCGTGCTGAATGAGTTCGCCATTGAACGCACATTGCTGACCGGCCTGATGCTGGGATGCTCCAGCCCGGAGGTTTCCCAGTGGGACCGCAAGAATTACTTCTACCCGGACATGGCGAAGAATTACCAGACTTCCCAGCTGGACCTGCCGCTGTGCCTGGGCGGGGAGGTGCCCCTGTATCCCTGGTCCTACCCGAACGACGTGATCAAGGCCGGCGTGCCCCCCTTCCGCACCGTGAAGCTGACCCGCATCCATTTGGAGGAAGACGCGGCGAAGATCACCCACCACGCCAATTATTCCCTGATTGACTACAACCGCGCGGGGTCCGCCCTGATGGAGATCGTCTCCGACCCGGACATTGATACCCCGGAGGAAGCCTACGCCTACCTCAAGTCCCTCCAGCAGATTCTGAATTACGGGGACATTTCCGACGCGGACATGGAGAAGGGCCAGATGCGCTGCGACGTGAACATTTCCCTGCGTCCCCACGGCCAGAAGGAACTGGGGGCAAAGGTGGAGATGAAGAATCTCAATTCCATGTCCGCCGTGCGCCGCGCCCTTCATTATGAAATCCAGCGACAGGCGGAAGAACTGGACATGGGCATGGCGCAGATCCAGTCCACCCGCCGCTGGGACGACGAACGCGGGGAAAGCTCCATCATGCGCACCAAGGAAGACGCGCACGATTACCGCTATTTCCCCTGCCCGGACCTGGTGCCCATACACACCGCCCCGCTGGTGGAGAGGGTGCGCAGCCAGATTCCGGAACTGCCCCAGGAACGCCAGAAAAGGTTCATGGAGGAATACGGCCTGAGCGAATATGACGCCAACGTGCTGGTGGGCGACCTGGAACTGGCCCGCTTCTTTGAAGAGGCGGCGCAGGGAACCGCCAGCGGCAAGAAGATCGCCAACTGGGTCATCAACAACATTTCCGCCGTGCTGAATGAAAAAGGCATGCGCCCGTCCGAATGCCCGGTGAAGCCCGGCGCCATCCGGGACCTGATCGCCATTATTGACGACGGCACCGTTTCCAACAACCAGGCCAAGGACGTATTCACCAAAATGTGGGAAGACCCGTCCCTCAACGCCGCGCAGGCAGCCAAGCTGCTCGGCTTTGAAAAGGCGGATTACTCCTTCCTGGACGGCATCGTGCAGGAGGTCATTTCCGCCAATCCGGACAAGGTGGCGGAAATCCGGGGCGGCAACGACAAGCTCCTGAACTGGCTCACCGGCCAGGTGATGAAAGCCGCCAAAGGCAAAGCCAACCCGAAGATCGTGACGGAAGCGCTGAAAAAGGCTCTTTCAGAACAGTGACCAAAAACTAAAGATGAAAGACCAAATATTTTCCGGCACTAGCTTTAGTATTTGGTCTTTCCTATTTAGTATTTTTGTTCAAGCCCTCAGGGCTTGAACAGCTTCCGGTTCCCGGCCAGCGTGTTCCACACCTGCTTCACTTCCCCGGTCAGCGTCTGCTTGACCATGGCCAGGGAAAAGTCCGCGGCCTGTCCCAGGCTGATGTAGGGGGGCAGCGCGATGGCATCCCGGTCCACACGGGCATCCAGCAGAGCCGCGCCCGGGTAGTCCAGGAACGTTTTCACCATCTGGTCCACCTGGCTTGACTTATCCAGCACAAAGCCCTTGATGCCCACGGCGTCCGCCACGGCGGCAAAGGAGGGGTTGTCCAGGTTGATGCCCCACGGAATCAGGCCTGCGGCCTGCATTTCCAACTGGATGAAGTCCAGGCAGTCGTTATTGTACACCACCAGCTTCACCGGCAGGTTGTACTGCGCTATGGTAATGAGGTCCCCCAGCAGCATGGACAGGCCGCCGTCTCCGCACAGGGCGACTACCTGGCGGTTCGGGTACGCCTTCTGGGCCCCGATCGCCATCGGCATGGCATTCGCCATGGAGCCGTGATTGAAGGAAGCCAGCGTTTTTCTGCCCAGCGTGGAGCACAGGAAACGCGCGCTCCAGATGCAGGGGGTGCCCGTGTCCACGGTAAACACGGCGTCCGGAGCCGCGTGCTTGTTCACGGCGGTGGTCACCTGTTCGGGGCGGATGGGCGATTCCTTGTCGTTCCCGTCCATGTAGGCATTCATGTCCTTCACATCCTTGGCGTGACGCTTCAGGGAGGCGTCCAGGTGGTCGGAATCCTTTTTCTCTTCCACCATTCCCAGCAGGGCGTCCACCGTGGCGCCCACGTCCCCGCAGATTCCCAGGTCCAGGCGGCAGCGGCGGCCCAGCACTTCCCCGCGACGGTCGATCTGGACGATGGAGGGCTTGGTGGGAAGGAAGTTGAAATAGGGGAAATCCGTCCCCCACATCACGATCAGGTCGCTCTCATGCATGGCCTTGTACGCGTCACCCCAGCCCAGCAGTCCGGTCATGCCTACGCCCACGGGGTTGTCATGCTCAAAATAGTCCTTGCCGCGCCAGGTGTAGGCAATCGGGGCCTTCACGCGGGCGGCGAGCTGCACCACCTTGCGTTCCGCTCCGGCGCAGCCGCCCCCGCAGAAGAAAGTAATGCGGTCGTGTGAAGCGAGCATCTGGGCCAGGCGTGCCACGGATTCATGGTCCGGAACCACTGTTTCCCGGGCAAAGGCGGGTGGATGCACCAGGTCTTTGGCCTCCGCCGGCGCGTCCGCCACGTCGCCCGGCAGCACGATGACGCCCACGTCATGCAGGGAATAGGCATGCTGGATGGCGGACATCAGCACGCGGGGAGCCTGCTCCGCCGTGGAAGCCAGTTCCGCATAGGAGCTGCATTCCTTGAACAGCTGCTCCGGATGGGTCACCTGGAAATAGTCCACCCCCACCTGGCTCTGGGGGATGTGGGAGGCGATCGCCAGCACGCGGGCCCTGCTCCGGTGGGCATCATAAAGGCCATTGATCAAGTGAAGATTGCCGGGGCCGCTGCTGCCGCAGCACACGGCCAGGTTACCGGTCAGCTGGGCTTCCGCACTGGCGGCAAAGGCGCCCACCTCCTCATGCCTCATGTGGATCCATTCGATGGTTTTTTTTCTGCGGAGGGCGTCCGTAATGGGGTTCAAACTGTCTCCCACAATGCCGTAAATGCGCTTTATTCCCGCTTTTTCCAAGATTTCAATAAGCTGATCAGCTACCGTATACATGCAGATTAGACCAAGACCGGTTGAAAAAAATCAGTGCTTGTGTGTCATAGATACCGGAAGTTCCTTCCGCGCGGAAAACCATGACGGATTTTCAAACAGCCGCCTCTCCTGCCGGGAGGCTTTTTCCTTGAAGAAACCGCGTTGGAGTCTATCTTGGCAAGGTAGTTCCATTTTCCTTGATACCAAACCATGAAATTCCTCACTAAAGCTCTCCTGATGGCCACCGTTCTGGGAAGCGTTGCCACCGTTCCCGCAGCAGTCGTCTTCCCGGGCCCCACCCCCGGCGCGGCCAATGCGGAGCAGGCGCCCTCCGGCTATACCCTTTCCAACAACATCCTGACGGCCAAATTCATCAACCGGGGCGGGAAGCTTTCCTTCGGAGGAATGACGTCCAAACTGGGCCCTGTAGCCAAGGCCGGGGACGAATTGTTCATCATCAACCTTCAGGACGGCCAGAGCATCAAGTCCTCCGGCCTGAAGGCGGGGGACGTCAAACTCGTCACCCTCCAGCCCAATCCCAAGGCGTTCAAACTGGCGGACCGCTTCCCCGGAAAAGCCGTCACGGCCTCCTTCCAGGCGCTGAACGGCTCCCTGCACATTTCCTGGCGCGCCGTACTCAGGGACAATTCCCATTACCTGCGGCAGGAACTCCGCCTGGTGAGCACAAAGCCCATTCAGATGAAAAGCATCGTGGCCATGCAGTATGACCTGGTGGAAGGGAAGGCGGGTTCCCCCTCCGTTTCCGGCAATGCCAGGGGCGCGCTCATCGTGAACGACCTGGCGTTCACCGCCCTGGAAACGCCCATGGGCATCAACACCGTGGGAGGCTCCGGAAACGCGGCAGGCGGGGAGTCCACAGCCTGGAACGCGGACAAATGGTCCACGGCTTCATGGACGGGCAATTTCAACATTCCGCAGGAGCTGAAAAAGCAGTACGGGGAACAGGTAGCCTGCGCGGAAGGCCCCGTCACCATTGACGGCAAGGGCTCCTGCACCATTACCTTCCAGTACAAGGGAGGCGACAAGGGAAACAACAAGCTGAACACCGCCGGCGTGCAGCTCCTTTCCGCCAAGGGGGCCGTCCTTGATTCCGACTTCCACGCCGGGAGTACCGGAGACGCCAATGCCAACAATTCCTACACCGTAAAAGTTCCCGCCAAGGGGAATTACCTGCTGCGCTACTGGGTCCAGACCAAGAGCGAACCGATTGCCAGCAAGGGGGAAATCACTTTCTCCCTGCCCGTGCGCACGCTGGAGGAAAAGGAAGACGCCCAGGCGGACGATTCCCAGCTCGCCCAGGGCGTCTGGAGCCGCAAAACCACCATGCAGCCCAGGGAGGTGTGGGAGGTGTCCTCCGTCCTCGGCATCTTCGCCCCCGGCCAGCAACGCCGTTCCTTCCTGGCCTATATGGAGCGGGAGCGCGTGATGCCCTACCGTCCCTTCATCCATTACAATTCCTGGTATGAACTGAACATCAACCGGAACAATGATTCAGACCCCGCCAAGCGCATGACGGAAGAACAGTGCCTGGCCGTCCTGAAGGATTGGCAGGAACAGTTTTTCCAGAAGCGCGGCATGTCCATTGACGCCTTCGTCTGGGACGACGGCTGGGACGAGTTCAACAGCCTGTGGGATTTCCACAGGATGTTCCCGCAGGGCTTCAAGCGCATTGACGCCGCCGCGGGTAAACAAAAGGCCGGCATCGGCACCTGGCTGGGCCCGGTGGGCGGCTACGGAGCCTCCAAGGGCAAGCGCCTGGCCCACTGGAATGTGAAGCACCCGGACAACAAGATCGGCAACTTCCAGCTTTCCAACAAGGAATACTTTGACGCCTTTGTGGGCCGCTGCTCCCAGATGGTGAAGGACTACAACATGAAGTACTTCAAATTCGACGGCATCAGCACCCATTTCCACGCCAAGGGCCCCGGCAACGAGGAGGATGCGGAAGGCATCATCCGCGTGCTGAACGCCCTGCGCAAGAAGAAGGGGGACCTTTACATCAATTGCACCGTGGGCACCTGGGCCTCCCCGTTCTGGTTCCGTTATGCGGATTCCGTATGGAGGCAGGAAAACGACTTCGGAACGATTGGCGTGGGCGACAACCGCGACAAGTGGATTACCTACCGCGACCGCCTGGTGCATGAGGTCTTTGTGCAGGGTTCCCCGCTGATGCCCATCAATTCCATGATGACCCACGGCCTGATGGTCACCAAGTTCGGGCCGCCCGCGTGCATGCCCCGCGACCCTGAAAACGTGAAGAAGGAACTCCGCTGCGCCACGGCCTGCGGCACCTCCCTGCAGGAGCTTTACGTGGACAGGGACCTGATGAACGCCAAGGACGGCATGCTGTGGGACGAGCTGGCCAAGGGCATTAAATGGATACGCCGCAACGCGGACGTTCTGGACGACGTGCACTGGGTGGGCGGCAACCCGTGGAACAAGGAGGCCAATGAAGGGGCCGTGTACGGCTGGGCCGCATGGAATAAAAACAAGGCCACCCTGGCCCTCCGCAATTCCTCCGACCAGGAAAAGAGCCTGACCGGCACCCTGCGCGGCATCCTGGACATTCCCGCGGACGTCAAGGGGGCCATCACCTTCAAGGATTCCTATGACGACCAGCGGGAGCTGGACGGCTTCTCCGGCAAGACCGTAAACATTGACAAGGAGCTCACCTTCACGCTGAAGCCCTTTGAAGTGCTGGTGTACGAAGGAGGAAAGGTCAAATAAAAGCTTCCGGAGTCCCGGAGCCACGCTCCCGCTCAAGCAGAAGCGGCACTTGAAAAGCTACATTGGGGGGGAGGCTGGAAAAGCAGCCTCCCTCCATTTTTTCCACCCGTCCCTGCGCCCGGGTCAGAACGTTTTCTCAAACGTCACCGCTTCCAGCGGGTCGGAGGGGTTGACCGGCATCACCAGGCATTCCGCATTCTCCCCGCCCAGGTACAGCGTCAAACTGCTGCCGGGAGAATAAACGATGGAGACGCCGTAATATCCCCCTTTCTTCACCAGGGACCAGGTTCCGCGGCAGGAGGAAACGAGGTCCTCCTCCAGCACGGAAAGGTCATCCCTGTCTTCCGGGCGGGAAATCCACCTGCCCCACGCCTCCGGGCGCGGGAAGGAGGAAATCTCGCACGTTCCGTCTTCATTCAGGAGAAGCGTGGAGGAGCTGACCTGGAAAAAGCGCTTCAGCTCCGGAGGCCGGAAAAACCACCGCTCCCTGGGGGAGGATTCCACCTCGTACTTTCCGGACAGGGCCTGGAGCTCCGGCTCCTGGATCCACAGGAAGGTCTTTTGATGCATCACCTGGCGGCACGCCAGGCCCACCACGGCCAGCAGGGAAAGGAACGCCAGGGCAAACGCCCACAGGGCCAGCCGCTTTCTCCACCACGCATACACGGCGGCCAGTCCCGCCACGCTGCCCACGCAGACCCAGAACCCCCAGGAGCGGGAGAGGAAGGCAAGGGCGTCCGCCAGTACGGAAAGGCCATGAGAAAGATCATTCCACATAGGTGCTTCAGAATCGCCGGAACTCCGTCAAAGTCAAGGCAACAATGCCGCCTTTTACGGCACGGGAGGCAAGCCGCGCCGCTCCTTTCCCAAAAACTCCCGTCATCATCCCTGAAAATCCTCCTCCGCACTTTTCTCACGGACTCCAATCAGGTAAAGAAACATCTCAACCATGAAGAGTGCAGCACATCACCAGGGACTTTCGGAACAGCAGGTTCTGGAAAACCGGACCAAATACGGGGTCAATATCCTGACGCCCCCGGTAAAGGAACCCCTGTGGAAGCAGTTCCTGGAAAAATTCTCAGACCCCATCATCAAGATTCTGCTGGTGGCCCTGCTCCTGTCCGTAGGCGTGGCCTGCTACCAGTTCTTCACCGGAGCGGAACCGGCCAGCGTCTTCCTGGAGCCCGTGGGCATCCTGGTAGCCATCCTGCTGGCTACCTGCGTGGGCTTCGCCTTCGAGGTAAGCGCCAACAAGAAGTTTGAAATCCTGAACCAGGTCAACGACGAGACCATGGTCCAGGTGATCCGCGGCGGCAATATCTGCGAACTTCCCCGCCGGGACGTGGTGGTGGGAGACATCGTCATCCTGAACACTGGGGAGGAGGTTCCGGCGGACGGCGTCCTGCTGGAAGCCGTTTCCCTCCAGGTCAACGAATCCACGCTGACGGGGGAACCCCTCATCGGCAAAACCACGAATGAGGCGGAATTCAAGAAGGACGCCACCTACCCCTCCAACCACGTTCTGAAAGGAACCACCGTGGCGGACGGCCACGGCATCATGGAAGTGACGTCCGTAGGGGACAGGACGGAATACGGCAAGGTCTATGAAGGCTCCCAGATCGACAACAAGGTGCAGACTCCCCTCAACCGCCAGCTTTCCAGGCTGGGCGACCTCATCACCTGGGCCAGCTACGCCATTGCCGCCCTCATCATCATCGGGCGCCTTACCCTGTACTTCTCCCACCTGCCCGGCCCCGTGGAATGGCTGAGCGCGGGAACCTACATTCTGAACACCGTCATGATCGCCGTGACCGTCATCGTGGTTACGGTGCCGGAAGGGCTGCCCATGAGCGTCACCCTGAGCCTGGCCCTGAGCATGAAGAGCATGCTCGCCAACAACAACCTGGTGCGCAAGATGCACGCCTGCGAAACCATGGGGGCCGCCACCGTCATCTGCACGGACAAGACGGGCACCCTGACGCGCAACCAGATGAACGTATACAAGGCGGACTTCTACGGCCTGGGGGACGCCGCCCCGGCGGACGGCGAGCTGGGCAACCTGATCCGGGAAGGCATCGCCGTCAACTCCACCGCCTTCCTGGACTATGCGGACCCGGAACACATCAAGGCCCTGGGCAATCCCACGGAAGGGGCGCTCCTCCTGTGGCTGCACGGGCTGGGCGTGAATTACCTGGACCTGCGGGAAAACGCCCGCGTGCAGGAACAGCTCACTTTTTCCACGGAACGCAAGTACATGGCTACCGTGGTGGAATCCCCCCTGCTGGGCAAAAAAGTCCTTTACGTGAAGGGCGCGCCGGAAATCGTGCTGGGCCTCTGCTCCACCGTCCTGACTCCGGAAGGCCAGGTTCCTGCCGCGGACATGCGCCCCGCCATTGAGGAACAGCTCCTGGCCTACCAGAACCAGGCCATGCGCACGCTGGGCTTCGCGTACCGAATCCTGGATGATGACGCCCCGGTGTTTGAGGACGGCCGCGTCATCCGCAAGGACCTGGTTTACCTGGGCATCGCCGCCATTTCCGACCCCGTCCGGGACGACGTGCCCCAGGCTGTGAAGGACTGCATGGACGCGGGCATCAATATCAAGATCGTCACGGGGGACACCCCCGGCACCGCACGGGAAATCGGCCGCCAGATCGGCCTGTGGACGGAGGCGGACACGCCGGACCGCCTGATGACGGGCGTGGAATTTGAACAGACGCCGGATGCGGAACTGCTGGACCGCGTGATGGACCTGAAAATCATGTGCCGCGCCAGGCCCATGGACAAGGAACGCCTGGTGAAGCTGCTCCAGAAGAAGGACCAGGTGGTGGCCGTCACCGGGGACGGCACCAACGACGCCCCCGCCCTGAACGCCGCGCAGGTGGGCCTCTCCATGGGGGACGGCACTACCGTAGCCAAGGAGGCCAGCGCCATCACCATCTTGGACAATTCCTTCATGAGCATTTCCCGCGCCGTCATGTGGGGACGCTCCCTGTACCGGAATATCCAGCGCTTCATCGTCTTCCAGATGACCATCAACGTGGCGGCCTGCCTCATTGTGCTCATCGGCGCGTTCCTGGGCACGGAATCCCCCCTCACGGTCACGCAGATGCTCTGGGTCAACCTCATCATGGATACCTTCGCCGCGCTGGCCCTGGCCTCCCTGCCGCCGGACGAACGCGTGATGCAGGATCCGCCGCGCAAGACGACGGACCACATCATCACCCGCCCCATGGGCAGGAACATTCTGGGCGTGGGCATCCTGTTCGTGGCCTTCCTGTTCGGCCTGCTGCAATACTTCAAGCATGCGGACGTCACCAGCCTCACGCAGTTCAGCCTCAGCGGCTACTTCGGCAGCTACCTGGACTTCTCCTCACCGGAGCATGAACTGACCGGCTATGAACTGTCCCTGTTTTTCACCATCTTCGTCCTTCTCCAGTTCTGGAACATGTTCAACGCCAAGGCTTTCAACACGCACCAGAGCGCCTTTGCCCGCATGGGCGCCAGCATCGGGGGCTTCGGAGTGGTGGCTCTGCTCATCCTGGCCGGGCAATACCTCATCGTCACCTTCGGCGGCAAGATGTTCAACGTGGTGCCCCTGAGCTGGACGGACTGGGGCATCATCTTTGCCGGCACCTCCCTCGTCCTGTGGATCGGAGAGCTGGTGCGCGCCTTCACGCCGGACAAATCCTCCGCCCGCCCGTAAGACGTCCCGCCGCGTCATCCGGGTGAAAATCCACCTGCATGACACGGACGGCGCTGCCGCCCGGAAAGCCTTCTTTCAACAAAGGAGGCCGCCGGCGTGTCATTCACAGCATGGACTTGACACGCCTGACGGGCTCTATCTCCGGTTCCGCCGTTCTCCTCTTCTTGTTCTCCCTCCTTTTTTCCGGGTGTAAAAAGACGGAACAGGTGCCGCATGAAACGCCCACGCTTATTTACGAACAGCCTGTTGCCATGGACATCCCGGTGACGGGAAGCTGGGTGGGCCATCTGGATGGCGTGGACAACGCCTCCATCGTTCCCCAAATCACGGGCTACCTGCAAACGCAGAATTACGCCAACGGCGCCATTGTGAAGAAGGGGGAGGTGCTTTTCCGCATTGACGATTCCACCTTCAAGGACCAGGTCTCCAGGGCCAAAGCCACGCTGGAACAGGCGCAGGCCCAGCTCCAGCAGTTGAATTATGACGCGGAGATTTACAAGCCCCTGGCCGCGGAGAACGCCATTTCCAAGCAGAAGTACGAGGATACGCGCCTCTCCGCCATTGCCGCGGAAGCGCAGGTGCAGCAGGCCACGGCGGCCCTGGCCCTGGCTGAAAAGAATCTTTCCTATACGGTGCTGTATGCCCCCTTTGACGGAATCGCCGGCATTTCCAAGACGAATATAGGCGACCTGGTCAGCCCGGAAAGCGGCCCCCTCGCCGTCGTATCCTCCGTCAATCCCATCCGCGTCAACTTTGCCGTCACCCAGCAGGAATGGATCCAGCAGGCCGGCAAGAACGGGAATGAAGGCGTCCAGACGGGCAGCAAGCTGGATATCACGCTGAAAGACGGTACCAAATACCCGGAACAGGCTACGGTGGTAGCCATTGACCGGGCGTTCAACCCCCAGACGGGCACCATCCGCGTGCAGGCCAACCTCCCCAATGCCGATTACCTGCTGCGCCCCGGCATGTTCATCATGGCTACGGCCCGGCTGGCTACCGTCAAAAACGCGCTGACCGTTCCGGCAAAGGCTCTTCTTTCCACGCAGGGGCGCTTTTTCGTCATTGCGCTGGATGAGAACAACCACCCTTCCATCATCCCCGTGCAGGCCGGAACGCAGCTCGGCGACCGGCAGCAGGTCATTCCGCTGAAACCGGGTTCCCTCACCCCGCAGAGCAAAGTGGTCGTGGACGGCCTTCTCCAGGCGGAAATGGCCTCCAGAAACCCGGACGCACGCCTGAAAGCGGTACCCGCCAGCAACCAATAAGCCCCTCCCGCCATGGCCGATTTCTTCATCAAGCGCCCCATCCTCTCCATCTGCCTCTCCATCATCATCGTCCTGCTGGGGACCTTCTCCATTCTGCGCCTGCCCATTTCCGAGTATCCGGACATCATCCCCCCTTCCATCCAGGTGACGGCCACCTATCCCGGAGCGGATTGCGAGACGGTGGTCAAATCCATCGCATCCCCCATTGAGCAGCAGATGTCCGGCGTGGACGGCATGTCCTACATGACTTCCGTCAATACCAACAACGGGCAGATGAGCATGATGATCCTCTTTGAGATCGGCACGGAGGCGAACATGGACCAGGTGCTTTCCTACCTGCGCTACGGGCAGGCCACCTCCCAGCTTCCGCCGGAAGTCAGCGAACTGGGCGTCTCCCTGCGCAAGACCAGCGGGCTGCCCGCCCTGGTCGTCAGCCTTTATTCCCCCCAGGGAACCTACGACGGCCTCTGGCTGGCCAATTACGCGTATATCAACATGGTGGACGCCATCAAGCGCGTGCCCGGCGTGGGCGACGTGCAGGTGTTCGGCTCCGGCCGCTATGCCATGCGCATCTGGCTGAATCCGGAAAAGATGGCCGCCCTGAACATCACGGCCCGTGACGTGATGCTGGCGGTGCAGGCCCAGAACGCCGTGAACCCGGCGGGCAAGATAGGCGCGCAGCCCGCTCCGCCGGACCAGCAGCTTTCCTTCACCGTGAAGGCGCCCGGACGCCTGACCAGCGTGAAGGAGTTTGAAAACATCGTGGTGCGCGGACAGGGCAGTTCCATCGTGCGGGTGGGCGACGTCGCCCGCGTGGAGCTGGGTTCGGAGACTTACAGCCTCAGCTCTTCCGTGAACGGCATGCCCGCCGCCTCCATCGGCATTTACGAAGCGCCCGGAGGGAACGCCATCCAGCTGGTGGACAATATCAAGGCCCTGCTGAACGATACGGAGATGCCCCCCGGCATGGATTACCTCGTTTCCCTGGACTCCACGCTGGCCGTCCGCGCCGGGATTGAAGACATCGTCAGCACGCTGGTGATCGCCCTGGGCCTGGTTGTGCTGGTGGTCTTCATCTTCCTCCAGGGCTGGCGCGGCACGCTGATTCCGGCTTTTGCCGTGCCGGTGTCCATCGTAGGCGCCTTCATCGCCTTTCCGTTTTTCGGCTTTTCCATCAATACCATCTGCCTGATGGGCCTTGTGCTGGCTATCGGCCTGGTGGTGGACGACGCTATCGTGGTGGTGGAGGCGGTGAAGAACCATATTTCCAACGGAGAAAAGCCGCTCCAGGCCACCATCGCGGCCATGAAGGAGGTATCCGGCCCCATCGTGAGCACGGCCCTGGTGATTTCCTGCGTGTTCGTGCCCACCCTGCTGCTGCCCGGCGTCACGGGCAAGCTGTTCGAGCAGTTCGCCGTGACTATCGGCATGTCCATCATCATTTCCGCCTTCTGCGCCCTGTCCCTCAGCCCCACCCTGTCCGCCGGGCTGCTGAAAGGAGGGAAAGCGGATTCCATCCCCCTGCTGGGGCCCTTCTTCAAGTTATTCAACAAGGGCTTCAACAAGGCGCGCGACTGGTACGTGGAAATTTGTGCCAAGCTCATCCGGCACATGTGGCTTTCCATCCTGCTGCTGGCCGCCATGACCGCCCTCCTCTTCCCTCTCGCCAAGCTCATTCCCACAGGCTTCCTTCCCAATGAGGACCAGGGCTACCTGTTCGGCGGCGTGGAACTGCCGGACAATACCTCCCTGAACGTCACGGCGGCCACCGCCGCGCGGATTGAACAGATCATCCGGGAAGATCCCGGCGTGGAAGTGGTCACCACCGTAAACGGGTTCAACCTCATCAGCTCCGTCCAGAGCTCCTCCAATTCCTTCTTCTTCATTTCCCTGAAACCATGGTCCGAACGCACCGCCCCGGGCATGACGGCGGACGGCATCGCCGCCCGGCTGAAAAGCAAGCTGAACGCGGAGATTTCCTCCGGCATGGCGTACGTGGTCCCGCCGCCGCCCCTGCCGGGCGTGGGCACATCCGGAGACGTCACCTTCCTGCTGGAGGACCGCCAGGGCATCGGGGAGAAATTCCTGGCCGCCAATACGTCCAAATTCATCGAGGCTGCGGAAAAGAGGCCGGAAATCGCGGGCATCAGCAATTTCATGTCTCCCTCCAACCTTCAGTACAATCTGAACGTGAATACGGAGCAAGCCACCCTCCAGAACATGAACGTGGATGAGATTTACGCCACCATCCAGGCGTATATGGGCAGCACCTTCCTGAACAATTTCAACATTTACGGTCAGGAATGGCAGGTGTACATGCAGGCGGACGCCCCGTACCGGAACAGCATCGACAAGCTTTCCATGTTTTACGTGCGCAACAATGACGGCGACCCGGTCCCGCTGGATTCCGTCATTAACGTCACTCACGGCTGGGCGCCGGAATTCCTGATCCGCCAGAACATGTTCAACAGCTCCCAGCTCAACGTCACCCCGGCTCCGGGCTATTCCTCCGGGCAGGTCATGAATGCCCTGGAGGAAGTCTTCGCCCAGACCATGCCGTCCGGCATGGGGTATGACTACTCCGGCATGAGCTACCAGGAAAAACAGGCGCAGAAAGGCATCACCATCGGCATGATCTTTGCGGCGTCCGCCGTGTTCGTTTTCCTGATCCTGGCCTCCCTGTATGAGAGCTGGTCCCTGCCCGTGGCCGTCTTCATGACCGCCCCCATCGCCATCCTGGGCGCATTCCTGGCCCTGTGGATGTTCGGGCTGAACCTGAACATTTATTCGGAAATCGGCCTCATCGTGCTGATTGCGCTGGCGGCCAAGAATGCCATCCTCATCGTGGAATTCGCCGTGCTGGAACTGAGGCAGGGCACGGACCTGCTTACGGCCACGCTGGACGCGGCCAGAATCCGCCTGCGCCCCATCCTGATGACCTGCTTTGCCTTCATCATGGGCTGCCTTCCCCTGGCCGTAGCCACGGGAGCGGGAGCGGCGGCGCGGCAGGTGGTGGGCGTGGGAGTCATCGGCGGCATGATTACGGCCGTCTTCATCGGGGTGTTCTTCATCCCCTCCTTCTTCTACCTGATTGCCAAGCTGGCCAAACTGGACAAGAAAGCGGCGAGGGAACTCCAGGAAAAGGCCCAGGGAGCAGCCGCCCCGGCCAAGTAGGCCACGCCGCACGCCCGGAACGGCAAAGCCCGCGCCTGCACGGGAGCCCTTTCCGCTACATCCAAAATATCCAGGCCCAGAAAGCCTTCACGAAGACGAGCACCACATTGATCAGCAACCCTACCTTCACCATGGTCATCTGAGGGAATTTCCCTGTGGCGAAGGCCAGGGCGTTGGGAGGCGTGGAGACGGGAAGCATGAAGGCGCAAGAGGCCCCGATGCCCACCAGAAGCACCAGCGGCGTGGCGGACATGCCCATGGCGGAGGCCACCGTCACCATCAACGGGGCCACCAGGGCGGCGCTGGCCGTATTGGAGCAGAATTCCGTCAGCGACGTGATGAAGAGGCTGATGATGAGCAGGATGATAATGGGACTCTGCCCCATGGCCAGGGAAGATACCTGGTCCGCCAGAAATCCCGCCGCCCCCGTCTGGACGAGGATGCTGCTGAGCGTGATGCCGCCGCCGAACAGCAACAGGACGCCCCAGTCCGTATTTTTGGCGATGCCGCCCCAGTTGATGACCCCGCACAGGGGCAGCAGAACCGCGGCACACAGCGCAATGAGCGTGTCCATGGACGGAATGCCGCCCAGAGCGGAGGAAAGGAAGCTGCTGCACATCCAGCTCCCGGCCACCAGCACGAAGAGAAGAAGCACGCGCACCTGCCTGGCATTCAGCCGGGCCTCCGCATCCTCCCCTTCCGCCGGGGCCATGTCCACATGCAGCCCCAGCCGCGGTCGGAAGAACAGGTACATCAGGCAGAAGACAATCACTCCGAATACCAGGACAATGGGCATGGCAATCCGGAACCATTCCGCAAATCCCATGCCGAGCTCATGCGCCGCAATGGCGTTGGGAGGGGAACCCACCAGCGTTCCCATGCCGCCGATGGAGGCGCTGTACGCCACCCCCAGCACGGCAAAGGGAGCCGTCGTCTTGAGCTTTTCCGCCGGAATGCGGTCCAGCAGGCCGATGACCAGCGGGAGCATCATGGCCGCCGTGGCCGTATTGGACATCCACATGGAGAGGAACGCCGTAGCCAGGAAAATCAGGATCAGGGCCATCCCCAGGCTTCCGCGGGCCATCCGGAGGATTTTTCCAGCCAGCCAGGTATCAATTTTCTGTTCGTGGAGAGCCCCGGCCAGCGCAAAGCCGCCGAAGAACAGGAAAATGGTGGGATCCGCAAAGCCGGCCAATGCCTTCGCCCCCGGAAGAATCCCCATGAACATGGCGAGCACCGGCACCAGCAGGGCGGTCACGGTCACATGCAGTGCTTCCGTCAGCCACAGAATGCCGATGAAGGTGAGAACGGCCAGCCCCCTGGCTACCTCCGGCTCCACGGGAAGCCACTTGAGCATGGCCAGGAAAAGAAGCACGTCACACGCAATGATGATGTAATTGCGGTGTCCTTTGGCGGTGTCGGTGGTACGGTGGCGCATGGCTGGAAAAACAAAATGGTGTTATTTCCTTTTGTACGCCTCCGGGGAATAGAGTCAATATCATTCCGGAAAAGTCCGGGAGAAGCCCCCATGCCGCGGAAGCATGGGCAGGAACGGGCCATGGCCCACAGCGAAGGAATCCGCAGGGGCGCCCCAGGAAAAATCAGGCCGCCCACGGTTCCTTTGTACACAAGAAGGCCATGCCATGCAAAAAGCCGCCATGCAATTGCACGACGGCTTGTAAAAACTGTTTGATTGACGCGCGGAGGCAGTAACCTCCGCCCGGGCAATTATTCAGCGGCGGGTTCGGCGGCCTTCTTGGCAGCCGGCTTTTTGGCGGGAGCCTTCTTGGCGGCGGCAGCCTTGGTTTCAGTCTTCTTGGCTGGGGCCTTGGCCGCGGTCTTTTTGGCGGGAGCTTCCTTGGCGGCAGGCTTGGCGTCCTTGGCAACGGGAACGGCCAGACGGATAGGCGTATTGGAATTCAACTTGGACTGTTCCTTCTTACGCTTGATGTATTCAACACGTCTGCGGCGCTTGGTGACTTTGCGGATTTGCTGTCCCATAGTGATAATTGCTATGATATTTACTAATTCTTAAGAGCTCCATGTGGCACATGGGCGTGGATACAACTACCAACCCCGCCTCCCATACGCAAGCACAAAGCATTATTAAGGCACAGAAAGACGGCGGCAGTCCCCGCTTTTTCCAACCGGGCCGGAAAAAGGGAACGGCGGCAGGCGGGGCGGAACAAAAGGGCTCCCTACCACAATTTCAGCGCATCCACCCGGACCGGATGCTCCCAGCGCAGGTGGTCCCGGATGGCGGCGGCAATGAATTCCAGGCCGCGCTCCACCGCCGTGGCCAGTCCGTCCCCGGCGGCCAGCCGCGCCGCGATGGCGGCGGACAGGGAACAGCCCGTTCCATGCGTGCTCACATCCCTCACGCGCGGGCGGTTCCATTCCCCCAGCATGCGGCCGTCCGGGCCGGCCAGCACGTCCCGGCAGTCTCCTTCCAGATGGCCGCCCTTCAGCAGGACGGGGCACCCGTACCTGATGGCAAGGCGCGCGGCAGCCTCCGGCAGTTCATCCCTTTCAGGGTTGACGGAAGAGCGCAACAGCACGGCGGCTTCATCCAGATTGGGGGTCAGCAGGGCCGCGCCCGGCAGCAGAAGTTCTTCATAAACGGCTACAGCCTCCTCCCTCATCAGCCGGTCTCCTGCCGTAGCGATCATGACGGGATCCACCACAACAGGAATACCCGTACCTGCCAACACCTCATGCACCGCACGGACGATGGCCGGGGAGTACAGCATGCCCGTCTTCACGGCGCTTACCGGAAAATGCTCCAGATTGATGCGCACCTGGTCCGCCACCAGCTCAGGGTCCACCTCCTGGATGCCGCGCACCAGTCCCGGCGCCTCGGACACGACGCAGGTGACGGCCGTGAGCGCAAACGCCCCCATGGCATGGGCCGCCTTCATATCCGCCTGAAGTCCGGCCCCTGCGGAGCAGTCGGAACCGGCAACCGTCATCATTACGGGAATACTCATGCCCCTGTTTTTAATCGGGAGGGAAGCCCTTGAACATCCAAAAATCCGCACGCACCGCCTCAATGTCACAAATCCGGGTGGGAAAACGCCGCGGGAATGCCACAATCCGCCCATGACGCACGCCGCCCCTGCCCCGGACGAACAGGAATTCTGGCTTTTCATTCAGGACGCCCCTCTGCCGGCGGCGGAGGAATTGCAGAAGAACATGTTCCGCCTGGACGCCTGCTTCCGGCTGAACCTTTCCGGCGCGCCGGAAAACGCGCCGGACCATGTGCTGGAAGGGGAATACCTGGACGAAGAGGGAGAATCCCAGCTTGACGTGTTCTGGGTCATGGAAACGGACGATGCCCGCCAGGCCTTCAAAAGGGACCGCTCCGCCCTCCGGCAAATAGGGGAACGCACCAAAATGCTGCGTTTCATCCTGGAGGACGAATGCGCGCTGGGCCATGTGTTCGCCATGCTTCACGCCATTCTGGAACACCGGGACGGCCTGCTGGTCATCCCGGACGACCGGGGCAACATCATTCTGGAACGGCGGCAGGCCCTGGAATTCCTGAACCGGGAAATCCGGGAAGACTAGCGTTCCTCCGTCTGCGGGACACGGCTGCCCTCCCGCTCCGCATTCAGTTGGAGCGCCTTCTTTTTCCAGACTTCCGCCATGTCCGCATCCTGCGGGGTTCCCTTTCCGGTGCTGTAGCAGACGGAAAGCATCAGCATGGCGTTGACGTGGTCCTGCCCGGCGGCCAGCCGGAGCCAGTTGAACGCCTTGCCTTCATCCACGGGTACGCCGGAGCCTTCCAGATACGCCAGTCCCACGATGTACTGGGCACGGGCGTCCCCGGCGGAGGCCGCCTGCTCATACCATTTCATCGCGCGCTCCATGTCCTGCTCCACGCCCTCCCCCTTCGCATAAATATTCCCCAGATAGACGGAGGAAGGCGTATTCCCCCCGTTGGCGGCCTTTTCCAGCAATACGCGCCCGGAAGCAGGATCCTTGTCAAAGCCCAGCTTCCCCTCCATGTAGGCCCGGCCCAGCAGGCCCATGGCCGCCGGATGCTCTTCATCCGCCGCCTTGCGCCACAGCTCCAGGGCCTTGTTCCGGTCCTGGTCCGCGCCGTCCCCCTTGAAATACATCATGCCCAGCATGTACAGGGCATTCCCCCGCTGGGTTCCTGGACGCGCCAGCCCGTATTCAAACCACTCCCTGGCCGCTCCGGCATCACGCTTGACGTCGGTTCCGTACAGGAACATGGCGCCGATAACCGTCTCCCCGGAATATCCGGAACCCGTTTCCGCCACGGAGTCACACCAGGAGCGCACATCCAGCGGATGGGCCCAGCCGTTCTGCAATCCCTCCGCATACAGGGCGGCCACGTCATTGAGCGTCTTCACGTGCTCCCTGTCATTCCCTTTCTCACGGGCGGCTTTGGCGGAGGCGGCGTCCAGGCGTTCCCGCCAGGCTGCGGCCTCCCCCTTTTCTTCGGCAGGCTCTTCCCGTTTCCCGGAAGGGGCGGCCTGCTTTTCCCCGGCAGCGGGCTTGCGGTCACACCCGCACCACAGGAGGGAGGCAGAGGCGGCCACGCACAAGACGGCAATTTTTTTCATCATGCGCATTACCATAGGACAGCCGCACGGAGCTGCCAAGAAGAGAAATGACGGAAATGCCGCAGCCGTCCCCGCATGGGGACGCACAACATGCCTCCTGCCGCCGCGGAAGCGGGATTTTCTCTTTTAGCATTGAATATTTCCCTATTTTTGTTCTACTGGAACCAGTTCAACCTCTGATGAAATCCGTATCGCGCCTGTATCTCCTGACGTGCCTGGGCCTGGCGTCCCTGGGAAGTTTCTGCTACCGGGGTTCCGCAACGGAACTTCCTGTAAAATACATCTTTGAACTGTCGGATGAACCGGTGAAAGTGCGCCCTGGAAAAATAGACACCAAGAGCGTTTTCTTCCCCAAATACGCGCGAGGCACTTCTCCGGAAGCCCTGAAGCGGCAGGCGGCCCTCTTCCAGTCCCAACTAGGGCAGGCCGCTTCCCGGAGCAAGCCTGCCATCAGCATCCACATGAATGACGACAGGACGGAAACGGACGGCAATGCCCGGTCAGGCTATGAATTCTACCATCCGGACAACCAGGAAGGGCTCATCATCACGACGGAGACGCCGGACGAGGAAGTCTGGCTGAACGATGGAGACCCTGACAGCCCCTTTTTCCACACTCCCCGCTCCGCCACCAATACGGAAATCCGTGAAATCTCCACGCCTTCCGACGTCTGGCCCGCCTGGAACGAAGCGGAAGTCAACCTGCACATGAACCTTCCGGAATCGGAGCCGCGCCCCTTTGTGATTCAGCCGGCGCCGTCCGGAGCCATCCGCACCATCATTAAATCCTTCAATGGAGCCATTTTTGAAGCGGACACCCAGCCCATGCATCCCGTGTGGGACCAGCTCCCCCCCGGATACGTTCCCATTCCGGCGCTCCCCGCTTACCAGCCAACTGTGCTGAGGAAACTGCAATAGCGGCAGGAGGGGATCAAAACTTGAACCGGACGGCCCCGAAAACAGACCATCCGTTGAAGGCCCTGGCCGTTGTTGAGTCCACGCGGCTGGTGACATATTCCACCGCCAGCATCAGCTTGACCGCATTGACGGACTCCGGGCACAGGTAGCAGTTCAGCCCCAGGTAAAAGGAATGCATGCTGTCCACCCACGCGGGGTAATGGGTGACGCTAGGCACATACCGCGTATTCAGCTTCACGGAGCGGTTTCCGAAGGAACACTGGTACTGAAAGACACCTTCCAAGTGGGGGGAAATCCGGTAAACGGGCTGGAGAACCAGACCGTACACGTTCTTTGCGCCCGGCTGGCCCACGATCCCCACGCCCGCCAGCAGGTTTCCCATCACGGAAAAGGCGCCGCGGCTGGCGTCCCAGCTCAGGGAAAGCACGTCCTGCGCGCCCGTTCCACAGTAATCGGAAGAGGAGGGAACCTTCCTTCCCCGCCACTCCGTAAAATTATGGGCGTACTGGTACCCCAGAGTCTGGCTGTCCCACATGGGGGAAGCCACCTTCCATTTCATGGCATTCAGGGCAAACAGGTTATCCGCGGAATGAAACTGGATTTCATCCTTCAAATCCGTACCATTCGCGTTCAGGTAAACGCCGTAGGAATGGTACAGGCTCCTGGCGTCCTTCTGGAAATTGGCCTCCAGCCCCCAGTTGGAGATGGGAATCAATTCATTGCACAGGGCGGACCTCTCCACCGTTTTAATCCGGGAGGAAGCCAGGCAGTATTCCGACGTCAGGTGCGGCGTCAGCTTCCCGGCCCTGAACTTGACGCCGGGCATGGTCTTTTCCAGATAAAGCTCATACAGGGACCACTCCGTGCGGCTGCCGGTCCATTCTCCGCGCACTTCGCGGTGGCGGCCTTCCAGATCCCCCACGTTCGTCAGGTTGGACAGGCGCCAGGAGCCGTCCCCCATCACAACGTCGCCGCCCAGATAAGCGCGCCGCCACTCGCTGTTATGGCCGCCGGAGGAGGGGCAGAATTTGTTGGCTCCATTGGGGCTGACGGCGGCTGCCTGGTACTGGCCGATCAAGGTCAGCTTCACTTTCCTGATCCAGGAAGAATCATTCCGGTACAGAACGGGGCCGCGGTCCAGCACACGGCACAGGGAGGGCAGAGAATCCCCGGAAGCCGGGTGAAGCTGCGCCGTTCCCGCGCCGGCCTCCGCCGCGGGAAAAGCGGCGCACCAGCAGGCGGCAAGCAGGTATTTCCCCAGAAAAACAGGCTTCATCATAGGCTCGACAAACAGGTTGCAGGACGCACACCTTAAGGGGGGCCCTCCGAAAATCAAGCCCGGATGTTTCTTTTGGCGTTGCTGTTTTTCAAAAAGCCATGTTATGAAAAGCGGCAGCTATGGACACTACAACACGACCCTCTCTCTGGAAATACTTCATCCTGTGCCTGACGAAAAAGTACTGCGCCTTCTCCGGAACGGCTCCCCGGCGAGAGTTCTGGGGCTTTTTCCTTTTCATGAACCTCTTCTCCTTCATCTTCAGTCTTGTCGGCGGAGTCATCGTCGCGGTCACTCTTCCGTGGGGAGAACTGGCGGCCATGCAGGACCCGGAACAAATGCAGGCTATCCTTTTTACCCGAATAGCCTCCTTCTTCTTCATTACCCAAATCGTTTTGCTGGTCCTTTATCTTCCTACCCTGGGCGTCACTATCAGAAGGCTTCGGGACGCCGGCTTCAACACGGCGTGGGGTTACGGTTACCTGGGCCTGGGCGTCATTATTTTCCTTAACTGGGCCATCCTGGAGCGCTTCCAGTATCCAGGGGGAACCGCGACGCAATTCCTGGGTATCATTTCTACCGCCTACTGGCTGCTCCTCCTCATTCTGGCATGCTTCCCCACCCGGCCCGCGGTGGAGAGCACGCCTGAATAAGCACTTCCCGTTCCTGCCGGGAGAGGCCGTAAACGCCTTCCATCAGCTCATTCATCCGTTCATCCCCTTCCGGGCAATAGCGGGCCGTGAGGGTATCCGCCAGCTCTTCCACCTCCCGCAGCACGGAAAGGCCGGGCACCCGGATGGGAACGCGGAGGATGGGTGCCGTATCCATCTGGAAAAAGTCCCCCTGCATCTTCCCCCTGCGGAGAAACCAGAACTGCATGAGACGTGAATTGAACAGGGCGGCCAGGTACTTCATGCTTACGCGTTCCGTGCGTATCACGTTGAACGCCATCATTACATAAGCCTCATCCTCCGTGTAGGAGAAGGTGGGCCGTGCACACTTCCGGACAGCCAGAATCTTGGGACCGGGAAGGAAGAACCGTTCCTTCCGGGGCCAGTGCACATGATAGTACTTCATGCGGCCCATGCGGGTTTCCCGCCGGGCTTCCATCAGGGGGCGGAACTTTTCCAGATGCCGGAGAAGCGTGACGGCCTGTTCCGACCCGTTGGACGGAGTCAGATAGAGCAACACCTTCTCCGGAGCTTTCAACGCGTATCTTCCTGCCAGGGCGGGTTCATACAGAGGCTTGAGAAAACGCCGTTCCGCTGCCGGCAGCCGGTTGAAATACCCCTGCGGCACTACAAACACCCCTTCTCCCCTCCGGACGCCGGACCGCTGCACTGCCTCCGGCACCAGGCTCTCCAGCGCACGGGCGGAAACGACATCGGGGTTCGGTACAATCCCCTGCGTCATTTCCTTTGCGGCATCCAGCCTGAAATTCCGGCATCTCTCCATCTTCTCCAGAACGTTCCATTCGGCTGCGGAGCAGAAAAACAATCCTTCCTTGACGCATGCCCCTGTATCTTCCGGCAAAGAAAACCGGCAGTACGGTTCATGTTCCAGAAAGGATTCCACCTCTTCCATGGGACCGCAAAAACGGCGGTATTCCGGAACCGGGAGTCCTCCCCCATCCCCCTTCCTTTCCGCCAGAACGGTCATGGTATGAACCCGTGCGGCTTCAAACACCCGGCAAGCCCCGAAATCCGACAAACGCAGCAATCCGCAATCTTCCAGCAGCTTGCGGCGAAGGGGAGCCGCTCCGGCATTCGCCATCCACCTGTTGGGAACAACCAAATGCATCACGCCCCCCTGTTTCAGGGCATCCAGACCCACACAGGCGAACACGTACCAGTAATCCATGCGTGAAGAACAGTAGGAAGCCAACGGAGAAGACTTCAGACGGTCAAACAGCTCCTTGTTCCCTTTTTCCCCGACAAAAGGGGGATTTCCGATTACCAGGTCAAAGCCTCCGTCCGCCATCACTGCTGAAAGGCCCTGCCGCCAGACGCCATCCGCAGACATGTCCAGGCTGTCCCCGCACAGCAGGTGGTCCCGGAAATCCCCCTTTCCTCCGGCAGCTAGCCATGCACAGTGAAAACGGAAACGGGCTACCTCCAGAGCCTCCGCACAAACATCCACCCCGTAAATATTCTCTTCCAGAATGGCACGGAATAAATCGGCCTCCGCATATTCCGGCTCCAGACGCTTTCTGCGCGCGGCAAGCTCCCGAAGCATTCCCATGGTGAATGCCCCCGCCCCGGCGGATAAATCCAGCACCCGGATATTTCTCAGTAACCCGGCTTCCTCATTACCATTCCGGGGAGCAGGCAATCTGGATGCCAGCCAGGAGGATACCGCCTCCCGGGCCATCCAGCGGACCAGGAAGCCGGGAGTATACACGGTTCCGGAACGGCGGCCATCCGTCAGGGAGCGTTCCAGCAATCCCTCCAGCACGGAAGGAGTAACAGCCCGGTGAGCATCCTCTTCCCGCAGGGAAAAAGAGAATCCTTCCGGAAGACGGAATTCATGGTCCGCCTGCCGTTCCAGCAAATTGTTCACCAAAGCCTCTTTCAACCGCCTCCAGGCTTCGGGACGGCTCCCCTTTCCCTTCTCCGGGGCGAAACACCGGGCCATGAAACAATCCTGAACGCTCCGCTCCTTCACTGCCGTATTCGTACACTACCAGACCGGACCACGCAATCAAAAGCAGGAATTGCCCCGGATACCTCCCTCACTACATTTCTGTACGGGACGCTTTTTCTTAACGTCTCCGGCGTGTTTACGTTGCTAGTTTTTGATTCATGGTAGCCGCAACCATTTCATAATTCTACCTTCATTGCCATGAACAACACTTTCAATATCGGCGCCATGGACACCGTCTACCCCT
>NZ_JABFCI010000235.1:0-211 GCF_017566105.1 Akkermansia sp. GGCC_0220 | reverse complement strand
AACCCTTCCGTCCAATCAAAACGGAATACTATTCAGCAAGTCTTATATCGTCAGGAAAAGTATTTGGCTCTTCAAGGCTTGACATATCTAATCTTGGAAAGGTTACGTATGCCACAGATCAGGAGGGATTCGTTGAACGGTATGTTAGTTTTTCTTACATCGGTAATGATATTACTCCCGATGAAATGTATTTGGTAGATAATCTATAGGT
>NZ_JABFCI010000234.1:0-211 GCF_017566105.1 Akkermansia sp. GGCC_0220 | reverse complement strand
TCTCTTCAAACAGATAGGCTTGTCGCATATCTGATGATTCTAGTTGCAGGATGTCTTTTTGTGTCATACTATCTAAGAATTTTAAGTTTTATTTACTGTATTATTTTACTATTTCCACATCTCGTACACAACGGATAGAAAGATTTGCCATTCTTTCATTGGAGCCTCCGTTAACGCCATCATTGGATAACATTAGATTACCTGATGTACA
>NZ_JABFCI010000233.1:0-212 GCF_017566105.1 Akkermansia sp. GGCC_0220 | reverse complement strand
GGCGAGAAGGGGTACTACGGCACGTCGCTCAAGGACATCGCCGACGCCATCGGCATGAGCCAACCCGGACTGCTGCACTACATCGGCAACAAGGAACGGTTGTTGTCGCTGCTGGTCACCGATAGCTACGACCAGCAGGGCACGCCTGCAGACTTCGCCAAGTCGGGATTGCCCGGCAGCGATTCGGACGGCATGCTGTTCCCGGCCTATCT
>NZ_JABFCI010000232.1:0-212 GCF_017566105.1 Akkermansia sp. GGCC_0220 | reverse complement strand
CTGAAAGATTCTATTGGAAAAGGGATTAAAGTAAAAGGTGAGTTTTTCAAGGTTATAGGAATTCAAAATCAGGATTCAAGTGTATTATCAATGACAAAAGATTATGTACCGGGTTTTGCAAGAGATATTTTAGAGGATGATACATCCATTAACTCTATAGATGTAAAACTTAGACAGGGATATGATCCTAAAAATGTATTCAAAGAAGTAAA
>NZ_JABFCI010000231.1:0-212 GCF_017566105.1 Akkermansia sp. GGCC_0220 | reverse complement strand
AATATGGTATTTGAAAACAATATGATTGTATATTGGATATACATAATATTTAATACAGCTTTATTATTTCTCAGTATTGTTTTTTCTGGAAAACCCCATGTAAATAAAATAGGATTATATATGCTTGCATTTTCTGCATTCATAACTATATTGGAATATTTAGCAACTATCATAAATATAAGTTTTTTTCCGGAAAATATATTTGGTGACCT
>NZ_JABFCI010000230.1:0-212 GCF_017566105.1 Akkermansia sp. GGCC_0220 | reverse complement strand
GCTTTGCATCGCGTCTTTGCACAACCGGCCCGGTCGCGGCGAAGCCGCTGATTTTCGGTAGCGCGGTGCATACGCATGGAATCGGATGCGTATCGAAACCTCGCGCGCAGCCGCGCCGACGCGGCGCGTTCGCAGCGCTTTCGGCGCCTGTACATGTTTATGGAATGCATGCGCGTGCGGCTTCGTCGCGTCGTTCGTGAGTGCGCATCGCA
>NZ_JABFCI010000229.1:0-212 GCF_017566105.1 Akkermansia sp. GGCC_0220 | reverse complement strand
ATAAAAATTCTTCTGTAAGAGATAAAGTGAATTCTCTTATGAGAAATTATTCCCAGTATTTGCAGGACAGTATATATACCATGAGAGGGGATAGATATGTACTTCCAGTAAAATCAGAGCATAAATCCATGGTTCCTGGATTAGTGCATGATCAAAGTGCAAGTGGATCTACTCTGTATATAGAACCTATGGGACTTGTAAATCTCAATAAT
>NZ_JABFCI010000228.1:0-212 GCF_017566105.1 Akkermansia sp. GGCC_0220 | reverse complement strand
CTTCATGACTGGCTATGCCGATTTAGAGATGACCATTTCGGCACTTAAGCTTGGTGCTTCTGACTTCATCCTAAAACCGTTCAACCTAGAGCAGATGATACAAGCCGTTTTGCGCTGCATGGACAAACGCCTAGATCAAAGGATGCAATACGCGTTGAAGCGCGATGTTAGCCGTCATATCAAAACCGAACTAATCGGTAGTTCAGACAAAA
>NZ_JABFCI010000227.1:0-212 GCF_017566105.1 Akkermansia sp. GGCC_0220 | reverse complement strand
AGAAGTCCTTTTGTTTTACCTGTTGGCATAGTGTAACGCTGGGTTAAATATCTCATGGAGGCACTTAATTCTCCATCTGGCCCACCAAATTGAGTTATTAAATATTTAGCCATTTTCACATCTTTTTTTCTTATATTTACAGGATATTGCAATTTTTTTTCATAATTCCACATATATTATTATCCTCCTATTCTCGATATGCTTCTGGTTCC
>NZ_JABFCI010000226.1:0-213 GCF_017566105.1 Akkermansia sp. GGCC_0220 | reverse complement strand
GGACAACTGGGGCTGGTCAGAAGATCCGGCCGTATACGAGGCAACCGGCATGCCAATAGAGATGCTCTTTGACCTGGTAATGCCGGGCGATATCCTTGGATATGTCACGGAGGAAGCGGCAGAAGCCACCGGCTTCCCACAGGGACTTCCGGTTGTGGCAACATCAAATGACAAGGCTGTAGAAGGGCTGGGAACCGGATGCATGGGCGATAC
>NZ_JABFCI010000022.1:0-27797 GCF_017566105.1 Akkermansia sp. GGCC_0220 | reverse complement strand
GGCCAGCGCCGCTTCCCATCCACGGGGAGCGGCTCTTTTTGTGCTTAAGGGGAGGGAGGAAAAGCAAGATAGGGGTTATAAGGTTTATAGGGGTAATAGGGATAATGGGGGGGTGCAATTATAGACGCATATTTTTTAAGTGAGCCTCCATTTGAGAATTACGAAAAATATAAATCTGCAAGTACGAGGCCGGCTTGCTGACATGTTTACTATCCAGAAAGAGAAGGAACGTCTTTTGTTCGCGGAACTTACAAGGCAGCCAATTAAAGAAAACAGGCCTTCTGAAATCCTGGCAAAATGGGCCTTTGCGGATTTCAAGCCGCGGGGGCCTGCATCTTTTATCCCGAACCTCCGAAAGAGGGTTTCTATCATTCCATGTAACCACCCCCGGCATGAGAATTATTCCACTGCATTCCAGAGCAGTTTTTATGTGAAGCGGGAACGGCTTTTTCACGAAATCCATCGCGACAGACAGACCAGTGCAGAGACTTCTGCATTTTTGCTCGATGGGGAAGACCTCAACGAACGAATTTTCAGGCTTTTCCCGAAGGCGAAAAAGTGAAAAGTTGTAAAGCGGATATTATTTTACTCTCCTTGCCGTTATTTAAAAGAGCCAAAGACAAGGTACAGCCCACATTCCATAGGGACGTCATTAACCCGCTTCTATAAACGTTATCCACCACTTATTTTTTAAGCTCAGCAACAGCCACTTCATGCAATATGTCAAATTCAGCAGGAGCAATTTCAGCAAGCAGTTTCATATGCTCCTGTTTCCGTGCCTATATCAAGCATATTCCGGCCACTTACACATAGTTTGCGATTGATGATTTTATCGTAAAATTCCTGCGGATAAATATCACGGAACATTGCACAGGATGCCGAAGTTCCGCCCCAGTCAAATGCTTTTCCTCCGCAGATGTCTTTATCTCACTTTTTCCGCCAAGAGGGCCCTTCCCACAAAACGCATCTTACCCGGCCAAGGCGAATAACCAAGGCTTCCTATCCTTTAAATGCAATTATTTTCCTGTGGAGATCTCACATAACTTGTTTTTCATCATTACTCCATGTACCTGCACATAAGCCATTTTATTCATTCAGATACTATTTTACCCTGTGCAGATGAGGTCATGCGTAACAGAAATGCTGAATCCGCAGGCTTTCCCGGCAGAAAAAGGGGGCCAATTACCGCTGGAATTTTCTATTTTTTATCTCCAACATCCCTACTTTGAGCTTGCACGGCCTTCCTCATTCCTGTACTTCACAAGGGATATAAAGTCCATCAAGGCTTGCGTCCGTACCCTGTTGCACGCTCCGATGGATTCAGCCTGCTGCATTCTCTCCCGCAAGACTGTCCGTCAAGGGTCCATGCGCCGGCCAAAAGCCCCCTTTTATTTTTCACTCCCCCGAATATATGCGCATTTTACCCATCCTCGCCTTTACCTGCCTTCTCGGAAGCGTTTCTTTCGTCCATGGACAAACCCGCACTCCTTCCAAGCCGGAGCCGGCTAAACCGGAAACGAACGCCCCGGCGGCTGATACCGTGGACAAGTCCCTCTCCCCCGCCGCCGTCAACGGCATCCGGTTTGTCCTTAAGACGCCCATGCCCCTCCCCTCTCCCATTTACATGCCCATTGATTCCAAAAGGCTGGAGAAAGTGGAAATCCGCGCCGCCCTTCCCGGACGCCGCAGCGTTTATCCCAGGAGCAAGATTATTACCCTGTTCGGTGGCCTGGACCAGAAGGGGATGCCGACCAACAAGCTTGTCAGCAAGCCCCTTCCGACCGACCTTGGCCCCAAAACCCTGGCGCTGGTAGGCAAGAACAGCAGCGGAGAGTTTACCCTGGATTTCATCAATGAGGCGGAACTTCCGCTTAATTGCGTTTACATTCAGAATCTGACCGGCCGCACCTTCACTCTGGAGCTTCCCAAGCCCCCCGCGGGAGAAAAGAGCGCCATTGAATTGCCCAGCAAGTCCATTTACATTTTCGGCAAGGACTCTACGGACAGCAACGTTTCCCGCACTACTGCCGCCAATTTGACGTACATGACCCGTTTGAAGAACGGCAAAGTCGTGAAGGTGAAGGACAGGGGCATGATGCTGACCACCTACCCCGGGCGGAAAGTAGTGATGATCATTTCCCCGGATTCCACCGGACGCACCGTCGTTCTAACGGAACTGATGATTTTCAAGGAAAAACCGGTGGCAGCCTCTTCGGGCAAGTAAGTTTTCCCCCTCATCCTCCGGCAATACGGGGGCGAAAGATATTCAAGAGCCGGAAACCAATCCAGTTTATTCGGAAAAACGGGCATTACTGCCCGTTTTTTTACGCCATCATCCCATCCTGCCGCCATTCCCGGTGAATAAAATGCTCCGCGTTTTCCCGGCAGGAGAAATTGCCGCCGCCATTTAGTTTCCTCATGCGGCAGCCCATTCCTCCGGGACAACAACGACACGATTCCCACAAGAGAAGGAAGTAAAAACAGCAGGTAAGGCAGAAAGTTCCTCCCGGCCAAAACCGGACGGCATGAAGAGCACGAAGATGCCTCGAATACTCCAGGCTCCCGGGCAGTTCATCTCTTCACCTCCCGGAAACCAACCGAGCTTAATAGACCTTCGGCACCAGTCCCTGGCGGCTCATCTTGTCCTCCACCTTGCGGCGGTTTTCCTCCAAGCGCCGTGCGTCATAGGAGTCGTCCACAGGCTGGGCATCCGGAATGTTTTCTCCGCGGCCGGCCTGGTACTGCTGCACCTGCGGAAGCACCCCTTCCACCAGTTCCCGGCATATCCAGGAGGGGAGAATGTAGGTTTCCGTACGTCCGGCGCGGCTCAGGGCCAGCCCCACAAATTTTCCGTTAACGTCAATGACCGGGCATCCGGCGCGTTCCGGGAACAACGTCATGTCCGACTGGATGACCAGCGGGAATTCGTCCCGCTTCAGGCTCATCCGGTTGCCCATGGAGTTCATCATGTCCAGGCGCTTCTGGGGGAATTTCATCACTTTGGGCCTGGGGCCCGTGAGGAGCTTCCCTTCAACCACCTGGTCCCGGCGCTTCACTTCCACGGGAACCGTCTCACCAGGGCGCACCCCGACCATGGCGGCACGGATGGAGTACATGCCGTCCACCGGCTTCCCATTCAGCTTCATCAGCACATCGCCGGCCAGCAAACCGCTGCGGTGCGCTCCGCTTCCGGCCTCCACGCCGCCGATCATGACTCCCTCCCCGTCCCAGCGGGGATCGGAAACGATGCCCAGGTAAGGCTGGTCGTCCGCCCGCAGGCTGCGCTGCGCCACGGAAACAACCCCGAAGTCACTGACATGCCCCGTGGGGGACACGGCCGCAATCACGTCCCCTTCCTGCGCCTGCACGTAGGAGTTCAGGTCAATGGGGGGAGCGGGAAGCCCCGGGACGTCCATCATCAGCAGATCGTGTTCCGGCAGGGCAAAGAGCACCTTGGCGTCATACACCCGTCCGGAAGAGTCCACCAGCATGACCGGCCGCCGTTCCTTCTGAAGGTCGCTCAACTTGGTAAGCACTTTCCCTTTCCCCACCACCGTTCCCAGGGCCACCTGGGTATTGCCGGCCACCAGCGCCACCACGGACTGCCCCACAGGTACAGCCACCTTGTCCCATTCCCGGAAGATTTCCTTGGCCTGGCTATCCAGCACGATTTTGTCCTCCGGGGCTATCATCTGGTCCGGAGGGAGCGGGGACGCTATTTCCTGGGCACACGCGGAAGCCGCCGCGAATGCCGCCCATAAGTATTTCATGATCATCCTTGAGTTTGTTCCTGGTATTTCAGGCCGGACATCAGATCGCCGCGCCTGCCGAATGTAAGATCCGCCTTGTAGGCCGTACCTTTCCTCACCACTACCACCGGAACGGTTTCCCCGGGACGGTGCCTGCCCAGCTCACGGAGCATGTCCCGCACGGAACGGAGGCTGCGGCTGTCCATGTGAGTGATGACGTCCCCCGGCTTGATGCCCGCGGTATCCGCCGGAGAGTTGACCACCACGTCTTCCACTACCACTCCGTCCACGCCCAGCACGTCCATCATGGCAAATCCCAATACGGGGGATTCCGGGTCAGCCATGGGATGAAGTCCAAGCTGGCCCCAGTGCCGCCCGGAGAGCAGCTTGTCCCAGTCCCTCCGGAATACGGAGACGGGGACATGGTTGTTGATTTTCAACATGGGGCCGATGGAGGAATGAATGCCCACCAGTTTGCCGGACAGGTCAAAGAGAGGGCCGCCGGAATCCCCGCCGATGAGCGTGCATTCCGAGATGAGAAAGCGCTGTTTTCCGTCCGTGCACAGCCTTCCCATGCGGATGGGCGCGCGGCGTTCCGGGTCAAAGCCCTTGGAATGGCCCAGGGCCACCACAAAGTCCCCCACATGCAGGCCGTCGGATTCCCCCAGTTCCACATGGGGATAATTTCCGCCGTCCATGATCTGCACCATGGCGGCGTCCCGCGTAAAGTTGGCCCCCAGCACGCGCCCCTTGACTACGCGCCCGTCGGCAAAGACCACGCGCATGATTTCATCGCCGCCCACCACGTGGGCCGCCGTCAGGATGAGCCCCTGCGGAGTGACAATCACGCCGCTGCCCGTCTCCCCCCCGTCGGAAACCAGCGCTACCGTAGCGGCCGTGACCCTGGAAGCCACCTGATGCACATGCTTCTGCAAGTCCGCCATGGAAGAGACATTCCCCGCAAGACTCATTCCTCCTAACAACAGGGACACAAGCCCCCCAACGACCAAGTAATAAAAACTCGTCATCCTGAATGCTGATATCATGAAATTATCGATAATCGAATGATAGGACATATCCTACCATATAAACGTTCAAACCGGTACGAATTTGTCTAAGGATTGCGACATGACGCTCCATCTTTTGCTTAGACCATTCCGGTTGTTTATGATAAAATTCCCTCACGGATGGGTTTAAACGACAAATCACGGAAACGAAATGCCGGCTCCTGGCGGGAACGCATCCAGGACGGTGAGGCGGCTTCCCGTCCCCAAACGGAACGCAAAAAAAGGCCTGCGCCCCGTCCGTCCTATCCCGGTTTGCCGCAGGAAGATCCCGGTCCGGCAGTCATTCCCGGCCCCACCCGCAGAACAAGAAATTCCCGCAGCGGTTCTTCCCGGCATGACACACCGCCCCCGCGCCCGCGGCGCGCTGCCCGTCCGGCTCCGCAGGAGGAGTATGAGGACTACCCTGAAGCGGAAGGAGAATCCCGTTCCGCACGCGCAGGAAGGCCGCGCAAGCCGCGCTTCACGATTTTCGGCGCCCTGCTGTTTGTCCTGCTGATGCCGTTCCGCTTCATCGGCTCCCTGACGCGGAATATCCGCTGGTTCATCAGCTGGCCCCTGCGCATCCTGCTGGGGTGCTGCTTCGTCGGCATTGTAATCGGTTCCATCCTGGTGTTCCTTTACGGAACCATTTCCAACCGCTATGACATTTCCGAGGTCAAGAGCAACATTCCGGAACGCACGGTGATTCTGGACCGCAAGAACCGGACCATCGGCACCCTGCACGGGGAAAACCGCAAGCGGGTGTCCCTCCGGGAAGTCCCCCCCATTTTCATCGACGCCCTGATTCTGCGTGAGGACAACCGCTTTTACGACCACGGCGGCGTGGACTGGATAGGCGTGGGCCGCGCCTTCGCACAGGTGCTCAAGCACAAGAGGGCCACGCAGGGAGCTTCCACGCTGACCATGCAGCTCGCCAAGATCACTTACAACCACCGGGAGCGCAACCTGCATTCCAAGCTGACGGAGGTGGCTCTGGCAAAGCGCATTGAAGCCACCTACACGAAGGATGAGATTCTGGAGACCTACATCAACCGCATTTTCTGGGGACACACTTTCCTGGGGATTGCGGCGGCGGCGCGCGGGTATTATGACAAGGAGCCCCGCGACCTGTCCCTGGCGGAATGCGCCACGCTGGCCGGCATCATTTACGGCCCGAATGATTTTTCCCCCATCAAACACCCGGAGGAAGCCAAAAAAGTGCGCGACATCGTCCTGGGACTGTTGAAAAACGAGGGCAAGATCACGGAGGTGCAGTATCAGGCGGCCCTGGCGGAACCCATCGTCACCCGGACTCCCCAGTCCCGGTCGGAGGAGAATTACGCCATGGACCTTGTGCGCCGGGAACTGGACGCCATTCTGGAAGAAGAAGACATCCGCCTGGGCGGTCTGGTGGTCCACACCACGCTGGACCTGGATTTGCAGAACGCCACGCTGGACGCCATCAACAAGCATATGGAAGCGCTGGAAGCGCGCAAGGATTTCAAGAAGCACCTGGCGTCCCTGCAAGCCAAACGTGAGAAGAAGGGAATCCTGAAGAACAAGCTGACCACCAAGGCAGAATATGAAGCAGCCCTGGCCGCCTGGAAGGCGCTGCCCGCGGAACGGAAGGAGGGAATGCAGCCTCCCATGCCCAATTACATCCAGTCCGCCGCCGTAGTCATGGACAACGCCACGGGGGCCCTCCTCGCCGTCGTCGGCGGACGGGATGCGGAGGAATCCAAGCTGAACCGCGCCATCCAGTCCAGAAGGCAGACCGGCTCCCTGTTCAAGCCGTTCATTTACGCCACGTTTTTCCAGCAGGGCAATTCCGCGGACACCCGCATTTCAGACGACCGGATCGCCTACGGGGAGGTACGCGGAGCCGCCAACTGGTCCCCCCGCAATTCGGACGGCACGTACCGGGGCATGAAGCCGGCCTCCTTCGGCCTCATCCTTTCCCGCAACACCATGTCCGTGCGCATCGGCAACCGGGCCGGGCTGTCCAACGTCATCCAGTCCGCCCAACTGGCGGGCTTCCACGGGAATATTTCCCGCACCCCGGCCCTTTACCTGGGCACGTGGGAGGCCTCCCCGCTGGACATCGCCAGCGCCTACAGCGTCTTCGCCAACGGCGGCGTGCGCCCCACTCCGTACATCATTGACCACATTACGGATTCCCAGGGCCAGCCGCGCTTCGCCATCACCAAGAGCAAGCGCACCGCGTATTCCCAGCGGGCGGCCAACATCACCTCCTCCATCCTCCAGCAGGTCTGCAAACCCGGCGGCACGGCGGGCAGGATCACCGCGCTGGGCTTCAAGTCCCCCTGCGGCGGCAAGACCGGGACCACGAACAATTACACGAACGCGTGGTTTGCCGGATATACTTCCAATCTCACGTGCAGCGTATGGGTGGGGTTTGACTCCTCCACCAAGATTCTGGAGAAAGGCTACGGCGGCACGCTGGCCCTTCCCGTCTGGGTGGACATCATGCTGGCCGCCCAGAAGGAGGGCTACCCCGCCAACGCCATCCGCACGCGGCCCGGTTCGGAAGGACAGGCCGTGCTCGTCTGCCGGGAGTCCAACCAGCTGGCCCATTCCGGCTGCCAGTATGCCAGGACGGCGTATTTTGAAACCTCCGCCGGCTACCAGGCCCCCACCAGGATGTGTGAAAAGCACATCCCCATGGCGGAACCGGATACGGAAGAGAATATTCCCTATGCGGAGCCGCTGGACGGCAGTGACGACAATATTCCCCTGGCCGAACCCGTAGAAGAAACGGACGCCATCCCCTACGCCACCCCCATCTGATTGCCTTACCTTTCTTATGACTTCTCCCCTGATTCCCTGGTTTCTGACCCTTCTGCTGCTGGCCGCCTGCGTGGCGCTGCTGATTCTGCTGCTGCGCTACCGGGACCGCTCCGTCCGGCTTGAAGCGGAATCCCGCTCATGGCAGGAACGGGCGGAGGATAGAACACAGATGCTCCACCGGGCGGAAGAGGTGCTGAAGGATTCCTTCGCCGGCATTAGCGCGGAAGTCCTCCGGAATTCGGAAAAACAATTCCTGAACCTGGCGGAAACGCGGCTGCAAAGCCAGCGCCAGCAGGCCAACCATGACCTGGAATCCCGCAAACAGGCCATTGAGTCCATGCTGAAGCCGGTGAGCGAGTCACTGAAACTCGTGCAGTCCCGGCTGGGAGAGATGGAAAAGGAGCGCGTGGGCGCCTATACGGACCTGAAAACGCAAATCCGCTACATCCTTTCCGGGAATGAAGCCCTGAAGAATGAGACCGCCAGGCTTTCCCAGGCCCTGCACCACAACAGCTCGCGCGGCCAGTGGGGGGAACTCCAACTGCGCCGCGTGGTGGAGCTGGCCGGAATGGTGGAATACTGTGATTTCACGACGCAGGAGACCCGTTCCAGGGAAGAGGACCGGGTGCGCCCGGATATGGTCATCCACCTGCCGGGAGGCCGTTCCATCATCATTGACGCGAAGGCCCCCATGTCCTCCTACCTGAATGCCGGGCAGACGGACAGGCTGGAGGAGCGCAGCCAGTGGATGTCCCGCCACGCCGCGGACGTAAAAAGACACCTCCAGCAGCTGAGCGCCAAGAATTATTTTGCCCAGTTTTCCCCGTGCCCCGAATTCGTCATCATGTTCCTGCCGGGGGAAGCCTTTTTCCAGGCGGCCCTGGAAGCGGACCCCTCCCTGATTGAATTCGGCGCGGAGAACAAGGTGATCCTTTCCACGCCCTCCACCCTGATCGCCCTGCTGAAAGCCGTCGCCTACGGCTGGAAGCAGGAGCAACTGGCGGACAACGCCAAGAAAATCTCGGAAGCGGGGGCGGACCTGTTCAATACCTGCTCCATCCTCACCGGCCATTTTTCCTCCCTGGGCAAGAGCCTGAACCAGGCAGTGACCCAGTATAACAAGACCGTTTCCTCCTTTGAGCACCGGTTCATTCCCCGGGCGCAGAAGTTGAAGAATCTGGGCGTCACTTCCACCAAGGACCTGCCCGGCTCTCTGGAAGACATCACCGTGCAGGCCAAATCCGCAGATATTCCGGACATTCCGTCCTAAACGCGCAGCAGCAACACGGCAGCCATGCCCGCGTCCGGTTCCGGGCCGGGAATGCCGCCAGCCCTTGCGTTCACTGAATTTCTTTGCATCCGCAGGATGCGCTGGTGTTCAAAAAAGCGTGTTCGCGACTCCCGCATTGTTTTGGATGCCGCAGGCCACGGAGCGCTCCAGGATTTTCAAGGGATCGTCCTGTGGGCGGAAACGGGAAACGGCAGGCTGTCTTCATCCCGCAGCCGGGCGGACAGTTCCGTTACAGAGGCGCACACCGGCACACGGAAGACGTCCAGCGCGGCGCGGGAACTGTAGCCCCACCCTACCAGAACAAGCCGCGTTCCGGCGTTCACGGCCGTGTTGCCGTCGTGGGCTGAATCCCCCACCATGCACACCTGCTCCGGCTCCATTCCCCAGGAACGGACGATGGACAGCAGGGAATCAGGCTCCGGCTTGCGCGGAAAGCGTTCGGAAAAGCCCATCACCTCCCGGAAGGGCACCTCTGGCAGGATATGGCGCACCAGCGGTCCCGTGACCACATGAGGCTTGTTGGACAGAACGCCCAGGGGGTGGCCTGCAGCGGCCAGTTCCAGCAGCATTTCACGGATGCCTGGGTACGGCACCGTGCCGTCCTGCCAGGTATGGGGGTATTCCCGCATGAATCCCCGGTGCACCGCTTCAAAGGCTTCCTCCGGCACTTCTCCGTTGAAACAGCCTTTCAGGGAAGCCAGGCAGAGTTCCCGCGCGCCCCTGCCCACCATTCCCCGGATGGCATTCACGGAGTGCTCCGGATACCCCAGGGACTTCAAGGCCAGGTTCAGGCCGCGGGCGATGCCGGGAATGGAGTCCACCAGCGTTCCGTCCAGGTCAAAGACAAAACCTGTTTTCATGGCCTCAGTGGCAGAAGCCCCGTTCGGAAGTTTCCACGAACTTGACGATTCTTTTCAGACAGGCATTTTCCGCGTAGTCCGAGTTCCGGAGCTCTTCCAGCGCTTCATGAACGGTCAGCTTCTTGTTGACGAAAAGCTTTTTGTAGCACATGCGTACGGCCCGCAGGTCTTCCTCGGAAAATCCGCGCCTCTGCATGCCGATGGAGTTGACGGAGCGCGTCACGGCCGGATGGCCTTCCACAATGGTGTACGGCAGCACGTCCTGGCTCACGCGGGCCATCGCGCCCACCATGGAGTGCTCCCCGATGCTGACGAATTGGTGCACGGCGCAGCATCCCGCCAGAATGGCGTAATCCCCCACCGTAACGTGGCCGGCGGCAGTGGCGAAGCCGGAGAAAATCACATGATTGCCGATCTGGCAGTCATGCCCGGCGTGGCAGGAAACCAGGAAGAGGTTGTTATTCCCTATCCGCGTCGTGCCGCCGATGTCCGTAGCCCGGTTGATGGTGGCGTTTTCACGGAAGACGTTGTTGTCCCCCACTTCCAGATAGGTCGGTTCCCCCTTGTATTTCAAATCCTGGCTTTTCAGGCCGAGGACGGAAAACGGAAAAAATTCGTTGCCGCTTCCGAAGGAGGAAGGTCCTTCAACGACCACATGGCTGTGCAGCACGCAGCCTGGGCCCAGCTTTACATGTTCTCCGACAACGCAAAAGGGACCGATTTTAACATCATCCGCGATCTCCGCAGTAGGATGCACTACTGCCGTTGGGTGTATTTCTGGCATGGCTGGGACGAGTATGAAACAAATTCAGGTGATTAAAAGGCTAAATCCCGCGCGGCCGGTCTTTTTGTCACATTTGCCCGGAGGCGCCCATGTACGCCTCCATTTCCGGCAGCCAGGGAATCAGCAGCACGTACATGACCTGGAGGCACAGGATGACAAGCACCAGCGTCATCACCACCTTGCGGAGGGTGAGTGAGTCGTTCAGCACGTCCGTGGTGCCCAGCTTCCTGTCCCAGGGAGTGAAGCCGAAGCGGCGCACCCACCACCAGGAAAAGAACAGGGCCAGCAGCATCAGGGAGGGGGCAAAGCAGCCCAGCCCCAGCACCATGACGAACAGGGAGCGCCGGAACGCCGTGGAGAAGGAAAGGCGCTTCCCCCGGTAGTCCCTGACGGAGACGCCCAGCATGGCTTTCCCCGGAGTGGTGCCCAGCGTTCCCAGAAAGGCGGTTTCAATGAGCACCATCGGGAGACAGAGGTAAAGGAGGGCTTCATAGGAACCGGGAAGAAAATCGGGGCTGAAGGCCAGGCCGAAGATCCTGAGCACGGCCAGATACAGCGTCATGTGCATCATCACGTCCGCCATTCTTCCCAGAAAACGGACGTACGGGTAGGGAACTACCAGAGGCGTGCCTTCCTCCACAGCCGTTTCCTCTTCTTCCGGCAGGGAATCCGCGTCCGTGGTGCCGGCGGCGGCATCTTGCGCCGCTTCATCCTCCGGCACATCTTCCTCCACATTACGCCGTTCTTCCTCTTCCTTGCGAACGGCGAACATTTCCTTCAGCGCCGGCAGGTCATGGATGCGCACCCATTCCGCGCATCCGGCATGCCACGCCCGGGCGGTTTCCGGAATGAGGCCCGCCTCCAGCATGGAGATTACCTCCACCTCCGGCAGGGGGCCCTTCTTTTCATGATCCTGAATCCAGTAAATATCCATGGGCGGTTTCCTGTTACATGCTGCGCAGGGAGCGGGCCGGGTCCTGGCGCGCCGTGATCAGGGCCGGAATGATGGAGGCCACCACGACCATGACGAAGGCTTTCACCGCCTGCCACGCCAGCTCCGCCCAGTCAATCACCACCGGAATGTTCGCCGTGCCGTGGAAAGCCACGGGGAACGGGTCAAAGCCTATTCCCGCCAGAAAGCCCTGGATCTGCATGCGGTATTCCAGCACCAGCAGTCCCAGGCCCACGCCCAGGAGAGCTCCCACAAAGCCGATGATGACCCCCTGCCACAAGAAAACGCGCACCACCTGGAACGGCGTGGCGCCCAGGGCCTTCATCACGGCGATTTCCTTTTTCCTCTGGATGGAAACGGTAAACATCACCGCCATAATGCAGAAGGCGGAAATCAGGGAGATGAAGGACAGCACAAAGCTCATCATCATGCGCTCCTTCTGCATGAGTTCAAACCACGCGTTAAAGCGGTCATGCCAGGTTTCCAGCGTCCACGCGGAAGAGGGCTTTTCCTTTTCCAGCGCCTGCATCACGGGGGACAGCATCGTTTCCACATGGTAGGGGTCGTTCACGCGCAGGGCCACGGCCTGCACCACGTCATCTTCATAACCCAGCAATTCCTGGCCGATGACCAGCGGAATGAAGAGATCCGGGCTGGGCGTATGCTGGGAGGCCCGGTAAATGCCGATCACCTCCAGATCCTTCGGCATGACCAGCTCCCTGATCTTGCGGAAGCACTCCATGTCCGCCTCATTCCTCTGCCCCGCCTTGAAGCCGCCCAGAATGGTTTCCCATTCCTTCCGCGTGCCTTCCGGGAAGGCCACCCTGCCGTTGTCCACGGCTTCCCCGTCATTCAGCACGGCAAGCAAATCCATCAGGCTGGAGCGCTCCGCATCCCTGCGGGGGACGGACAGCAGCCCGTTGAGCAGGGTGAATACCTTGTCCACGGAGGCCTTGCCGGCCGTTTCACGCTCTCCCTCCCTTTTCAGGGACTTGCCCCACTCCTTCAAATCATTGAGTTCCCGGGCGTTCTTTTCCGCCAGCATCGGCAGTTCCGTCTGCTGGTAGGCATGGGAAATTTCCTGGAAATTGCGGGTAGTGTACACCCGGACCACATCCCCCACGTTCAGCCCCATGTTCTCCGCCACGATGGAGGAAACCACAGCCTTTTCCCCCATGTCCAGCTCCGCATTGCCGGCCACCACCAGGTGCTTCAAATCTTCCAGCTGGGCGGCGTTTTCCGTATCGATGGCCCGGAAAAAGCAGGGCCTCTGCCGTCCCTGCACGTCTACCAGCGCGTAGTCTTCTATCAGGGCATACGTGGACTGGACTCCGGGAACGTGCTTGAGCTTCTCGCTCAATTCCATCCAGTCCGGAATCACCTCCCTCACGCCGAAGTCATTCCGGTAGCACACCTGGACGTGCGGGGAGTGCGCAAACAGGTTCCCCTGGATTTCCTTCTGGAGGCCGCCCATGACGGACAGCACGACGATAAGCACCATCACCCCCAGCGATACGCCCAGCAGGCAGATCAGGGTAATGATGGAAAAGAAAGTCCGCAGCGGGTTCAAATACCGCAGCGCCAGGCTCAGGCTGATGTACTGGCTCAATAGGTTCTTCATGAATAACGCGGCACACCTTGCCTGATAGCGGCCCCCTTTCCAAGCTTAAAACATGTTCCGGGGAAGGCCGTCCGCTACTTGGCGGCGGCGGCCTGCCATTCCGTGCACAGCCAGCGGGCCATGGAGGCGATCACCTTCTCACAAGCGGGAGCGGAATCCTTTGAATCCATGACGAACACGGAGACCGCCATTTTCCGCCCATTGGGAAGAACGATGATGCCGACGTCATTGACGGCGGTGATCACGCCCTCCGGAGTGGTGAAGCCCGATCCGGTCTTGTGCGCCACCACATAATCCTGCGGCAGCTTCCCTTTCAGGCGCGTAGTCCCCGTAGCGCAGCCGGCCATCATGTCCCAGAGAAGCCGCTGCGTGTCCTTGTTCAGTATCTTACCCTCGTCAAACGCGCGCAGCAGGGCATTCATGGCTGACGGACGGCTCGAGTTGGCGTACTGCAAGTCATGATTCCGCAGCATCTCGTCTTCCGTAAACCGGACGTTGATGCCGCTGATGCCCCATTCCTTCAAATCCTTCTGCACGGTCTCCGTCCCGCCGATGAGGGCAAACAGGAGGTCGCACGTGTTGTTGTCGCTCTCCTGAACGGTCACGCGCAGCAGTTCCTTTAAAGAAAAATCACCGCCCTGCGGAAAGCGCTCCCGCAGGGGACTCCACGTGTCTTTTACCAACTGCTCCGGGCGTATATGGATGATCTGTTCCAGATTCAGGGCTCCCTGGTCCACCCGCTTGAGCACGGACAGGGCCAGCACGAATTTGAAGACGCTCTGCATGGGATAGGCAGTCTCATCACCCACCGCCACGGCCTCCCCCGTGTCCAGCATCACTGCGGCCATGCCCACACGGGCTTTCAGGGAATGAGCCAGCTTCTGCACAGCGGCGGAATCAGCCGCGGGAGACGCGGCCACCACGGGCATAACACCCATAGAAAGAGCGCAGGAGCACACCATGCAGCCACGCAGAAAAGAACCGGTGAAAGTCATGGGCGCCATTCCATACCACGCCCGCAAAAACCGCAACAGCAATCCATGCACTTCCCCCCTTTTTTCCGTCATCCGCAAGCCGGGCAGAAGCCTTGCCACACGCCTCCCTTCCTGATAAGAAGGGAGGCATGCCACCCGTCCTTTCAGAAACCCTCGTCTGGTGCGTCACCCTGCTGCTGTTCGGCATGGGGCTGATCGGCACGCTTATTCCCATGCTCCCCGGCATCATTATCATTGCGGCAGGGTGCATCTGGCAGGGAGTGATGGGCAGCAGGCACCTGGCGTGGTGGGAATGGACCGTCCTGGCGCTGATGGTTGCGGGCGGCCTGGTCATTGACAAGCTCTCCGGAGGCATGGGGGCCAAAAAATTCGGCAGCACCGCCGCCGGCATCTGGGGAGCCATCATCGGCGCCGTGGTGGGCGGCATCCTTTTCACCCCCATCGTGGGCCTTCTGTTCATGCCGTTCCTGGGGGCGCTGCTGGCGGAACTCATCTTTGCCAGAAAAGACATCATGGCCGCCTTCAAGGCAGGCTCCGGCGCGGCGCTGGGAATGCTCACCGGGCTGCTGCTGGAATTCACCTGCGGCCTGCTCATCATCGCCTGGTTCTGCTCCTGCTACTTCCTGTTTTGACGCAAAAAACAGGCCGCGGCGCTGCCTTGCGAAAGCTTCCGGCAGAAAAAACAGACGCTTTTTCTTCCGCTGAAAAAAAACCATTTCCCTAACGTATTCCCTTAAAGACCACTCTACGTACTTATCCGGGCGAGTTGCCGCGGACTTTCATTTCCCCCATTTTTCCGGCTTATGGATGCACCTATTCTGATACCCGTCGCCATGATGGCAGGCTTCATCATTCTTGGAGTCATTCTTTCCATGGGAAAATGCTCCTTCCTCATCGCAGGCTACAATATGATGAGCAAGGAGCAAAAGAAGCAGTACGATGAACGCGCGCTGTGCCGGTTCATGGGAAAGCTCATGTACTGCCTGGCCTTCGCCATGCTGCTGTGGCTCATCAGCATCATCCTCCAGAATTCCGTGCTCCTGTCCGTCTCCCTGTGCCTTCTGGTGGGCAGCATAGCGTTTGCTGTCATTTATGCCGGTACCGGAAGCCGGTTTAAAAAATAGCGGCTTTTTACATCAACCTCCTCTTTTACGGGACACCCATCCTCTCTCATGACTGTCTCTACAACCTTGAAATATTTCTTCCTCCCGTGCCTTCTTGCGGCGGCCGTCCCTCTCCGGGCCGCTCCCGCCCCCATGCAGGCCACTTCCACCGAACCTGCACGGATCTGGACGGATGGCTACGGCACGGGCAACGGAAGGCTGGGCATTCTTTCTTTTGGCGTTTTTCCGAAGGAAATCGTCGTTTTCAATGAAGGAAGCATCTTCGCGAAGAAGAATTTCCAGATGAAGGAAGGCGCCGCGGAGGCCCTGGACAAGGCGCGCGAACTTTGCAAGGAAGGAAAATACCGGAGCGCGGACCAGGTGTTCCGGAAGGATATCCTTCCCCCCGGCAGCATCGCGGGGGATTACCAGCAGGGAGGTCTCTTCCAGGTGGAATTCCAGGGGCTTCCCGCCGCTGCCTCCTACCGGCGCACGCTGGACATGCAGCGGGGCAAGGCTTCCACCCGCGTTCAATTCGGCACGGGAGAATTGTCCACGGAAATCCTGGCGGCTCCGTCCAGCGATTGCGCCGCTTACCGCATCACCTGCACCCTTCCGGCAGGGTGCCGCGTTGCGCTGGACTTGCAGCATCCGGACCCGTCCGCCCGGATTGACGCACGGCCCGATGGCTGGGTCCTGACGGGACAGGGAAGCAACGGGGGCACCCGGTTTGAAAACAGGGTGGTCATCCTGGCTCCCGGCGCCGCCATATCCCGCAAGGGGAAAACGGTCGTTCTGGATTCCGCGCGGGAAGTGCTGGTGCTTTCCTCCACCTCCACGGATTACAATATCCGGAAGCCGGAAGAGCCCCTGACCCATTCCCTGGCAGACAAGAACAGGCAAATTCTGGCGAAGGCACAGAAAAAAGGCTGGAAAAAACTGGCGGCGGAAACGGAAGATTATTTTTCCCGTCTCATGATGCGCTGCCAGGTGGACCTGGGGGATTCCCCTCCCGAGGTTTCCGCCATGACCACCCCTGAGCGGCTGGAACGGGTCAAACAAGGGGAAAAGGATCCGGACCTTCTGGAACAGCTTTTCCAGTTCGGCCGCTTTTGCACGATTGTCCACACCAGGCCGGGGCAGCTTCCCTGCGGCTTGCAGGGATTGTGGAATCCGGAGCTGCGGGCGGCGTGGATGGGCTGCTATTTCCTGAACATCAACAGCCAGATGAACCAGTGGCCCTCCTATGCCACCGGCCTGGGGGAATTCCAGCAGCCCTATCTTGAATTCGTCCGCAGCCTGCGCCCTCATGGAGAGGAATTTGCGCGCTTCATCAAACGGGACGGATTCTGCTTCGGCCATTACACGGATTGCTGGAAGCGCACCTATTTTTCAGGAAATAACCCGGAATGGGGGGCCAGCCTCATGAACGGGGCGTGGGCGTGCGCCCACCTGGTGGACAGCTACCGCTTCACCGGAGACAGGGAAGACCTGAAGAAGTCCCTGCCCATTCTGGAATCCAACGCGCGTTTCATCATGTCCTGGTTTGAGGAGGACGACCAGGGGCATTACCTTTCCGGGCCCGGCGTCTCCCCGGAAACCGGATTTTACGCGCCGGACGGCACAGGCCCCAACGTGCTTTCCTACGTTTCCAACGGGACTTCTCATGACCAGCTTCTGGGCAGGGAGTCCCTCCGCAATTACATTTACGCCTGCGGAGAGCTGGGCATACGGACGCCTACTCTGGTTAAAGCCGTTCAATTCCTCAAAAAGATTCCCCAGCCTGCCATTGGCTCCGACGGGAGGGTGCTGGAATGGAGGCAGCCTTTTGAAGAAATGCAGAAGGGCCATCGCCATATCAGCCATCTTTACGGCTTGTTTCCCGGCACGGAATGGGACGTGCTCAATACGCCTGAATATGCCGCCGCCGTGCGCAAGTCCGCCGATTTCCGGCGCAAGTACGCGGACAAGGGGAACAACGGCATCAGGACCGGCTGGAGCACCGCATGGCTCATCAACCTTTATGCCGCCCTTGGCGACGGAAACGCCGCGGAGGACAGGATGTACGCCATGCTGAGGCATTACATCAATTCCAACCTTTTCGACCTGCATCCCCCGTTCCAGATCGACGGCAACTTCGGCTTTGCCTCCGGCGTGGCCCAGTGCCTGATTCAGAGCCAGATCACGCAGGACGGCTTCCAGGTTATCCTGCTGGCTCCGGCCCTGGCGGACGATTGGAAGAAGGGTTCCGCCACGGGGCTGCGCACCCGGGGAGGGCTGAAGGTGGACCTGTCCTGGCAAAACGGCAGGGTGCAGGCCACAGCCACCGCCACCCGTCCCGGCAGGTTCCGGTTCATGCACCAGGGCAGGAAAAAGGATCTGGCCATGAAAAAGGGGGAAACGGCGCGGCTTGATTTTCCGCCGCTTCCCCACTAGCATTCTTTCCTCTCCCCACCCTCCAACTCCCCCATGAATGTCTCATCCAGGACTCTCAAGTACGGGCTGCTCACCGCGGCGGCCTGCGTCGCCCTCGGCTCCTGCTCCAAGCTTTTTTCCCCCTGCGGAAGCGGAGAAATTCCGGACACGGACCAGACGGAAACACTCCTGAAAGCACACGTGTTCCATCTGGCGGATTCCATCGGGGAACGCAACGTCTACAAACCCGGCACCATGGAGCGATCCGCCCGCTACATTGAAAAAACCCTGGCGGACATGGGCTATGCCGTCACGCGTCAGGCCGTGAACATTCCGCCCTCCGGGGAATTCGGCGCCGTGAAGGACAGGACGGCGTACAACCTCATCGCCACCAAAAAGGGAACATCTCTCCGCCCCAGAATGCTCATCGTAGGCGCGCATTACGATACCAAGGTAGGCATGGACAACTGGCACGACCACGGTCCCGCCAGACCCGCCCGTACCGGAACGCCGGGCGCCAATGACAACGCTTCCGGCGTGGCCGCCCTGCTGGAAACGGCGCGCGCCCTGACGGCCACTCCCACCCTGCACGACGTGTGCCTGGTGGCTTATGCCAATGAAGAGCCGCCCTTTTACCAGACGCCCTCCATGGGCAGCGTGGTGCACGCCAAATCCGTCGCCCGCCATCCGGGCAAGGACAGAATCATCGGCATGATTGCCCTGGAAACGCTGGGCTGCTATTCCCCGCGGGTGAACAAAAAACGCCAGTCAGCCGTGGTTGCCGGATTGGCCGGGCTGCCGGACCGCTGCGACTACGTGGCCTTCATGTCCACCAACACGGGCCGCAAGCTGGCCCGCTCCTGCGCGGAGGAATTTGCCGCTTTGAGCCGCTTTCCGGTCCGTTCCGCCGTGTTCCCGTATTACACCCGCGGCGTTTCCTGGTCCGACGACTGGGGATACATGAAGGAGGGCATTCCCTCCTTTGCCGCCACGGACACGGCCTTCCTCCGCTGCGACGACTACCATGAAACCAGCGACACGGCTGAAAAGCTGGATTATCCCCAGTTTGCGGAAGTGGTGCAGGGCCTTTCCCAACTCGTCATCTCACTCGCCAATAAACCATGAGCATGAAGCTTGCCTTCCTCCTTCCCGCCCTTTTCCTGGCCTTCCCTCACGGCCACGCCGGAGCCGCGCCGTTTGAACCGTCCGTGCTGGAGGCCCTCCAGCCTCCCGCGGAACACGGAGCCTTTCATTCCGGGTGGATTTCCCTGGGGCTCAAGGCGGCGGACCTGGAGGAAAAACAAGTATCCCCCGGACATATTACGGACGTGGGGGAAGCGCAGATGCAGCTCTACTTTCCCGCCGGATGGAAGCCGCAGGACAGGCGCGCGGCCCTGTGCATTTTTCCGGGCGGGGGCTATGCCATCCAGGCCATTGAAAAGGAAGGCGGCCATATCGCCCGCTGGGCGGCGGAGCACGGCATGGTGGGCGTCGTCGTGAAGTACCGCGTTTCCGGGAGCAATGATGCCGTCGGCAGGTTTCCCGGCCCTCTGCTGGACGCCCGGCAGGCTCTGCGCGTAACGCGCCGGCATGCCTCCGCGCTGGGGGTTGACCCGCACCGCATCGGCGTCATGGGCTTTTCCGCAGGCGGCCATCTGGCTGCCATGGCTTCCACGCTCTGGAACCGCCCCCTGCCGGAAGAAGCGGAAAACCCGCTGAAAAGCGTTTCCGCCCGGCCGGATTTCTCCCTGCTCATCTACCCCGTCATCACCATGGACCCCAAAACCACCCACGGGGGCACCCGCAGCAGGATTCTGGGGCCTGCCCCCGGCGCGGATCTGGCGGAGCTGTGTTCCGCGGAACGGCAGGTGACGCCGCAGACGCCGCCCGTGTTCCTCGTCCACGCGCTGGACGACGGCGTAGCCAGCGCCAACAGCAGGCTGATGGAACAGGCCTGCCGGGAAAAGGGCGTTCCCTCCAGCCTGCATTTTTATCCCTCCGGAGGGCATGGGTACGGCATGGAGAAGCGCGGCCAGCCCACGGACAAATGGCCGGAGGCCGCGGAACAATGGCTCGCGGAACGGGGAATTCTCCCCTCCCCGGCTCCTGCCTGCGGGAATGCGCCTTCCGGTGCGGGCACCCCCCCGGAACACGGCGGGAATGAATGCGCTAGGCCCTGATTTGTGCCGCACCGCAGGGTTGACCGGAAACGGGCCCGGTGCTACCTTTTTCGGGCATGAGTGCGCCCGAAAAGAATTATAAAGACACCATCCTGTTGCCGGAGACCGGCTTCCCCATGAGAGGGGACCTGACGAAAAACGAACCAGTACGCCTGAAAAAGTGGGAAGACACCGGGCTGTACGAACGAATTTTGTCCCGCAGGATAGAACAGGGCGCACCCCGTTTCCTCCTTCACGACGGACCTCCCTTTGCCAACGGAGACGTGCACATGGGCACTGCCCTGAACAAGATTCTCAAGGACCTCGTCCTGAAGTCCAAGACCATGGCCGGCTACGCCGCCCCCTACGTTCCGGGCTGGGACTGCCACGGCCTCCCCATCGAATTCAAGGTGGTGCAGAAGGTCCGGGACCTGGACGCGGCTGAAATCCGCCGCCGCTGCGCGGAATTTGCCGAAGGCTTCATTGACATCCAACGGACTTCCTTCCGCCGCCTGGGCGTTTTCGGTGACTGGGAGCATCCCTACCTGACCATGAAGCCGGCGTATGAAGCCAACATCCTGCGCGTGTTCGCCAAGCTGGTGGAAGACGGCGCGGTCTACCAGAGCCGCAAGCCCGTCCAGTGGTCCTACGGGGCCTATACCGCGCTGGCGGAAGCGGAAATCGACTACAAGGAGAAGATCAGCTCCTCCGTGTTCGTGCGCTTCCCTCTGCTGGACAATCCCCTGGACCTGAAGGCCTCCATGGTGATCTGGACCACTACCCCGTGGACATTGCCTGCCAACGTGGGCATCGCCCTGCATCCGCGCTTCACGTATGTGGCCGGCAAGTTCATGAAGGACGGCCAGACGGAAACCCTCATCATCCTGAAAGACCTGCTGGACGCCTTCGCGCAGAAGACGGGCTGGGCCCTGGCGGAAACCATCCGCGAGTTCAAGGGCGCCGAGCTGGAAAACTGCGAGGCCCGGCACCCCTTCCTTCCCCGCACGTCAAAAATCATCCTAGCGGACTTCGTGACCACGGACACCGGCACCGGCGCCGTGCACATCGCTCCCGGCCACGGGGCGGACGACTACAACGTAGGCCGCCAGTACGGGCTGCCCGTCCTTTCCCCCGTGGACGACGACGGCAAGTACACGGAAGAAGTGGGCATTCCCTCCCTGGTGGGCAAGCACGTCTTTGACGCCAACAAGGACATCATCTCCATGCTGGAGAAGGACGACAACCTTTTCGGCGTGGAGGAATACCGCCACCAGTACCCGCACTGCTGGCGCTCCAAGACGCCCATCATCTTCCGCGCCGTGGAGCAGTTCTTCATCTCCATGGACAGGCTGCGACCGCAGGCCCTGGAAGAAATAGACAAGGTGCAGTGGCTGCCCGCCTGGGGCCGCAACCGCATTTACGGCACCGTGGAGGCGCGCCCGGACTGGTGCATCTCCCGCCAGCGCACCTGGGGCGTGCCCCTGCCCGTCTTCTTTGACGAAGACGGAAAGGCCGTTCTGGACGCCGCCCTGGTCCGCAAGATCGCGGATATGGTGGAGGCCCACGGCTCCAACATCTGGTTTGAGCTTTCCGATGAAGACCTGTGCGAACGCCTCGGCCTGCCGAAGACCTGGAAGAAGGGCAAGGATACGCTGGACGTCTGGATCGATTCCGGCTGTTCCCACATGGCCGTCATGGACGCCCGCCCCGGGCTGGACGCCCCGGCGGACCTGTACCTGGAAGCCACGGACCAGCACCGCGGCTGGTTCCAGAGTTCCCTGATGCTTTCCGTCGCCTGGCGCGGCAAGGCCCCGTACAAGGCCGTGATGACCCACGGCTTCGTGGTGGACAAGGACACCGGGAAAAAGACCTCCAAGTCCGACGCCAAGAGCGGCAAGCCCATTGACGCCGCCTACTACTACGACAAGTACGGCGCGGACATCGTGCGCCTGTGGGCCGCCTCCGTGGACTGGCAGAATGAAGTCCCCTTCGGGGAAGACCTCTTCAAGCAGGTCACGGAGCCCTACCGACGGCTGCGCAACACCCTGCGCATCCTGCTGGGCAACATCAGCGGGTTTGACTTCGCCACGCAGGTGGTCGCCCCGGAACACATGCCCATCCTGGACCGCTGGATTCTGGAACGCCTGAACGCCGTCATCAAGGAAACGCTGAAAGCCTATGAAGCCTATGACTTCCGCAAGGCGTTCAGCGTCATCAACCAGTTCTGCACCAGCGACCTTTCCGCCCTGTACGTGGACACCACGAAGGACCGCCTGTACTGCGACGACGTCACCTCCGTGCGCCGCCGCGCCACCCAGACGGCCATGACCATCGTCTTCAAGGCCCTGTGCCGCCTGCTGGCCCCCATCCTGGTCTTCACGGCGGATGAAGCCTGGGAATACGCCGGGTATGAAGGCAGCGTGCACGAGCAGGACTTCCCCGCGCCGATGCCGGAGTACGACACCCAGGAGGCTTCCTCCGCCATCTCCCGCCTCCAGGAAATCAAGTCCGTCATCCAGGTAGCCATTGAAGAGCAGGTGAAGGCCAAGGCGTTCTCCAAGAACAATGAGGCCTCCATCACCCTCACCGTTCCCACGAATGAAAGCGAGGACGTGGTGGCGCTGCTGGAAGACCGCGCCTTTGCCACGGAATTCTTCATCATTGCAGACCTGGACGTGAAGAGCGGTCCGGAGCTGGCGGCCACCGCCGCCAAAACGGAACACGCCATGTGCCCGCGCTGCCGCCGGTATGAACCCGCGGCGGACGGCAGCGACGTGTGCGAACGCTGCTCGGAAGTCCTTTCCTGAACTGAAACCATTCCCCGATCTTTTATGGATACCCAGACGGAAAAGGAACCCGGCCCCCATAAGAAAACGCCTCCCGGCTGGCTCTGGTGGAGCCTGCTGGGCGTAGGGCTGTATGTACTGGACCAGGCAAGCAAGCTGTGGATCGTCCACCGCTTCCCGCTGAACTACCTGAACGAGAAAGTCCACAAGTACGCCTACCTGCCGGACTTTCCGGGCTTCCACCACGTCAATGCGGACGGCACGCTGGACTTCGCCACGAACGGGCACATACCGGCGGCGGACATGGCGCAGTTCCAGGACCTGAACCCGAACACGGTGGACGCCCTGAACAGGCTGAGGGAGCTGGAACCCATTTCCTTCCTGGACGGAACGATGAACATCACCCGCGTGCACAACACGGGCGTGGCCTTCGGGCTGGGCAACGGAACGGCATGGTCCAGCTACCTGTTCCTGGCGATTCCCGTGCTCGCCATCGTGGCCCTGGTCGTGCTCTACCGGAAAAACTTCTTCCATACGGTATGGCTCAAGCTGGCCTATGTGCTGCTGCTGGCCGGGGTGGCGGGCAACCTGACGGACCGCCTGATGCAGGGCTTCCTGATTCCCTACGAACAGCCGCACGGCTTCTTCACGAAGCTCATGAACGGCTACGTGGTGGACTTCATTGACGTCACCATTCCCCTCTTCAACTACCGCTGGCCCGCCTTCAACGTGGCGGACTCCTGCATCTTCGTGGCGGCGATCATCTTCTTCATCGCCAGCATCTTCTCCGCCAGGAAGAAAGAGGAAAAACCATCCTGAAACGACCATGACCATCCGGACCATTATTCTGTCAGGACTGCTGCTGTGCGGGGGCCTCGCCTCCGGCAAAAACGAACTGTCCTTCAAGGAAACGGTGGTTCCGGTAAAGGTGGCTCCGGACCAGGACAGCATCACGGCCTCCTTCCCCTTCACCAATACCTCCGGCGTTCCCGTCACGATCAGCAAAATCCATGTCTCCTGCGACTGCACCACCGCCGGGGCGAAGGATAACAAGCTGACGTACGCTCCGGGGGAATCCGGCGTTATCAGCGCCGTGATGAAGACCGGCAACTTTTCCGGCACCGTGGACAAGGACATGACGGTGCACGCCAACGGCTCCGCCTACAAGCTGGTGATACGCGCGCAAATCCCGGACATCATCCGGATGGAACCCCGCAAGCTGGAATGGACCAGGGGAGAAGCCCCTGCCCCCAAGACCATTAAAATCACCATCTCCAAGGAACTGCCCGTCAACCTGACCACGGTGGACCTGACCGGGGACGCCTTTGACTATGAGCCCGTGACCGTGAAGAAAGGCAGGGAATACAAAATCATCGTCACTCCCAGGTCCACGACCAAGCCGGCCTTCAACACCATCTGGGTGCGCACGGATTCCACCGTGCCGCGCTACAAGCGCCAGATGGGGTTCCTGACCATCAAGGAAAACTGACCTTCCCCACATGAGAGACGCCCTTTCCACCGCCCTGAAGCTCCTGCTGGCCGTATTCCTGCTGGCCGTGGGCATCGCCGCGCTGGACCTGCGCGTCATCCAGCCGTTCCGCACGCCGCCCTGCAATCCGGAGACGCTGGAGGAGGGGCACGTGTGCCTGGCCCAGGTGCTGAAGGAATGGCCGGGAAAAGTCATCTGGATAGACGCCAGAAAGCAGGACGACTTTGAACGCCACACTATCACGCAGGCCCCCGTCTACCCCATCCGTCCGGCGGACGCCAATTACCAGGAACTCCTGGCCAACGCCATGGAAGCCCTGATGACGGCGGAAGACAAGGGCTGCTGCATCGTCATCTTTTGCAGCAGGGACTGCACCTCCAGCGCAGCCGTAGCCAATGAACTGAAAAAGCCGGAATACGGCATCCGCGCGCCCATCTTCATTCTGGAAGGGGGCTGGGACGAATTGCGCAAAGAACCTTCACTCGTACCATAGCCATGCTTGACACAGCAACCATCCGCCCGCAGTTTCCCATCCTGGAAACCAGCGTGCACGGCAAACCGCTCATTTACCTGGACAATGCGGCCACCACGCAGAAGCCCCTGGCCGTCCTGGATGCCACCCGGAATTATTATGAAACGCAGAACGCCAACGTGCACCGCGGCTCCCACTACCTGAGCCAGCTTGCCACGGAGGCGCATGAAGAGTCGCGGGAAACGGTGGCCCGGTTCATCAACGCGCCGGAAACGGCGGAAGTCCTGTTCACCTCCGGCTGCACCATGGGCATCAACCTGGCGGCAGACACCATCGCCAGGTCCGGCATGGTCAAGCCGGGGGACGAAGTTATCCTGACCGCCTGTGAGCACCACTCCAACATCGTCCCCTGGCAGATGCTCTGCGAACGCACGGGCGCGGTCCTCAAGGTAGTCCCGCTGACTCCGGGCCAGACGCTGGACATGGAGGCCTACCGGAACCTGCTTTCCCCCCGCACCCGCATCGTGGCCGTGGGCCACGTCTCCAACACGCTCGGAACAATCAATCCCGTGCAGGAGATCACCGCGCTTGCCAGGGAAAACAGGCCGGACACCATTGTGCTGATTGACGGCGCCCAGGCCGTCTCCCACATGAACGTGGACGTTCAGGAACTGGGATGCGACCTGTACGCCTTTTCCGGCCACAAGCTGTATGCTCCCACCGGCATCGGCGCGCTGTGGGGAAAAAGGGAGCTGCTGGAAAAGCTGCCGCCGTGGATGGGCGGCGGGGAGATGATCAAGGAAGTCACCTTTGAAAAAACCGTCTACAACGACATCCCTTTCAAATATGAGGCTGGGACGCCCAACATTGGCGGAGCGGTAGGTCTGGCGGCGGCCATCCGCTACGTCTCCGGACTGGGGCTGGACAACATCGCCGCCCATGAACAGAAACTGACGGACATGGCCGTGGAAGGCCTCAAAGCCATGCCGCGCCTGACCGTGCTGGCCCCGGACGTGCCGCACAGCGCCGTGGTCTCCGTCCTGGCGGAAGGCATCCACCATTACGACCTGGGCACCCTGCTGGACCAGATGGGCATTGCCGTGCGCACCGGGCACCATTGCTGCCAGCCTCTCATGTGCGCCCTGGGAACCACGGGAACCACCCGCGCCTCCTTTGCCCTGTACAATACGGAAGAGGAAGTTCAGACCTTCCTCAAGTCCATGAACCGGGCTCTGGACATGCTCTCCTGACCTCTCCGCCCCCTTCTCTCCTTGTTCATCATGAAAACGGCTTCCGCCCTTCTTCTAGGCCTTCTCATGGGCCTTTCCGGCTGTTCCCTGCACCATCAGCAGCAGGAAAGGGCGTACGCCCATTACCAGGATGACGCCGCAGCCATCCGGGAAGCCCAGGCCGCATGGCTCATCCTCTCCTCTCCCCACCGCAGCAGGGAATGGCCGGAAGCCAGAAAAAAATACAACGCATGCATCCGGAAGCTGGCCTCCCACCTGAAAGAGGCCAAACGGGAGGGCGGCATGAATGAGAAGAAGCGTCAAAGCCTCCCCTTCATCATTGAAAAATCTCCTTACGCCAAGGACAGCAACCCCTGGTTCTACGAGGCCATCTTCATGTCCGACGAAGTGGACCCCACCTTCCGCCTGCGGGAAAGCGTAACCGTGGAGGGAATGGGCATTCCCCTGGCGGGCCTGGCGCCCCAGGGCGTCTCCCAGCCCCATGCCAACGTGCTCAAGGACAACGGGAACGTGCACACGCTGACGGCCATCCTGGACTTTGACCGCATGGTGGACGGGAAGCCCACCCTCCGCACCATTCCCCGTCTGATGAATGAGCACGTCTTCATCGGCAAAAACAAGGTGCGTCAGCCCCTGGCGGCCAACTTCTCCGTTCCCATCGCCCTTTTCTGGAAGCTTTCCGATGCGGACGGAACGGAACTGCTGGGCGCGTTCCGTCCCAAAAAGGCCATCAATACGATGGGGCTTTATTTTTCCGAACCCTATGACCCCCGGAAAATTCCCGTGGTCTTCACCCACGGCCTGATGTCCGGCCCTGCCACCTTTGCCAACCTGACCAACCGCCTTCTGGTGGATCCCGTCATCCGGGAAAACTACCAGTTCTGGTTCTTCGGCTATCCGTCCGGCCTGGCCTGGACCATTCCGGCCAGCAGGCAGCGGAAGGCCCTGGAGGAACTCATGCAGGAATACAATCCCCGCGGCGCCTCCAGGGAAATGAACAACATCGTCATGGTGGGGCACTCCATGGGCGGCCTCATCACCCGCTTCAACAACTCCACCAAGCCCTGGACGCTGATGAAGGGCCTCTTTGAGCTTCCCCCGGAAACCTTTGCAGACATGACGCTGGAGAACTGGAAAACCGGGCTGGAACCCCTGCACTGTGACGAGCCCATGCTTGAACAGCTCCAGAACAATTTTATCTTCTCCCCCGCCAGGGGCGTCACGCGCATCGTGTACATGGCCACCCCGCACCGCGGCTCCACCTTTGCGGACAACTGGATAGGGCGGCTGGGCCAGCGCCTGATCGACCTCCCGGCGGACATGCTGGAGGAAGTCACCCGCATCGCCACCCTCAGCCGCGGCATGTTCCTGCTCAATCCCCTGCAGCTGAAGGACGAACTCACCAGCATCCGCCAGCTTTCCCCGAACTCCTCCCTGGTCAAGTACATGTCGGAGCTGCGCGGGGACCCGAACGTTCCCGTCCATTCCATCATCGGGGACAGGGGCAGGAACGATACGCCCCACTCCTCCGACGGCGTGGTCAAGTACCGCTCCTCCCATCTGGACTGGAGCGCCAGTGAAAAAATCGTCCCGTCCGGGCACAGCGTGCAGGACGACCCCGCCGCCGCCGTGGAGCTGCGGCGCATCCTCCGGGAGCACCTGGCCAAGGTCAAGGGCCGCCAGGCGCTGGAGGAAGCGGACGCACGGGCCGCCACCCCGGTATGGCAGTCCAACCCCGCCCCGCCCATCATCCTGAAAAGGCCGTAACAGAAACCGGAGCTGCTCTTCCAAAGAATCGTCCGTACCCTTTGTCTCCGGGGAAAAGGATTTCTTCATTCCACACAGTTCCTCCCCTTGCCCGTGCCGGCAAACTTAAACGGACTATACAGGCAAATTTTAAGAAAAATGTATATCGTCTTTCATCCTACTGTGAAAATTTTTTCTAACAAATAGATAATATTAATGTCTGTAAAAGGAAGGCGCTGATTATAAAAATTATTATATTATATTTTGATGG
>NZ_JABFCI010000225.1:0-213 GCF_017566105.1 Akkermansia sp. GGCC_0220 | reverse complement strand
CTTTTTCATAAAGTTTTGTAATATCATCACGCTTCTTCTTATATTTCACAATTGCTGCCTGAATGCTGGCAGATATGAAGAAATACTGCTGCTTCAGTCTTAACTCTTTACCTGCGTAATGATTGTCGTTCGGATACAGGACCTCCACAATATTCTTAGCAAGATTCTGCTGCTCTACCGCCTTGTGATAGTCGCCTCTGTCAAAAGAATCCA
>NZ_JABFCI010000224.1:0-213 GCF_017566105.1 Akkermansia sp. GGCC_0220 | reverse complement strand
ACAAGTAGTCATAATCATCAATAGTTTTCTGGTTTTTCTCATCTTTCATAAGTATATTACCTCCGGTTCTTTGCAAAAATATAAAAAGATTAACATTAGATTGTGTAGAAAAAGAGAAGGGTATACTGTATAATATTTCCATGAGTGTTTAGATTGAAGAAAGAAGGTCCTATTATGAACATTGAAATTGACACGCATACCCATACGCTGGCC
>NZ_JABFCI010000223.1:0-213 GCF_017566105.1 Akkermansia sp. GGCC_0220 | reverse complement strand
ATACATATGCAACAAGATTGTTTGAAAAAGATGTTCCAATAAAAACAGTTCAGATGCTTTTAGGACATTCCGATATTTCAACTACCTCAAATATATATGTTCATGTAATGCCTGAACAAAAAATTGAAGCTGTTAATAAAATAAATACTCTTTTTAAAGTAGAATAAAATGAAATAATTTCCATTAAAAACTTTGGCGGGAAAATGGCGGGAA
>NZ_JABFCI010000222.1:0-214 GCF_017566105.1 Akkermansia sp. GGCC_0220 | reverse complement strand
AACCGGAAGGAGCCTGACGTTCCTCCAGACGGTAACGGCCAAGATAGAGAAGCCCGCTTTTCGCTGTGCCGTCCTCGCCGGTCGTAAGGGTTTCCACAACCGTATCTTTTTCTGCCCGCAAAGTACCGTCACCGGTATAAATATCTTCATCTGCGATCACGTCATAGACCGCTCCGGGAAGTCCGGCAACCTCATACACCGGCTGGTACAGTCC
>NZ_JABFCI010000221.1:0-214 GCF_017566105.1 Akkermansia sp. GGCC_0220 | reverse complement strand
AGGCGTAGGCAATCACCGCAATGCCATCACTAAAGAAACGGTAGGCGTCCCGGTCATTGCAATCGGCGTTCCCACGGTCGTAGATGCAGCTACGATCGTCAACGATACCATGGAGAATCTGATAGCCGCACTGGAAAGGTCAGAGACCTTAAGAGGGGTGGGCGTGGTCATGCAGGGCTATAATGCGGCGGAAAAGTATGAACTGGTCAAAGAA
>NZ_JABFCI010000220.1:0-214 GCF_017566105.1 Akkermansia sp. GGCC_0220 | reverse complement strand
ACTTCTCGAGTTCATCGATTGCAACCGGCGTCGTGATATCGTTTCCCAGCACAAGATCGACATCCGCATTGATCAACTGCCCCGGCTCAACATGGTCAAGTCCTGCTTTTTTTGCCAGTATTTTCTGACTCATTGTCATCGCCATAATAAATCCCTCCGTCTATCGTCAATCAGCCCGCGGCCTTTTCCTCCATTGCAATTGCCTTATTGATCG
>NZ_JABFCI010000219.1:0-214 GCF_017566105.1 Akkermansia sp. GGCC_0220 | reverse complement strand
ACATTTCCTGGATGAAAATCGCTTAAAGGAGGCGGAGTTCTGGTACCGTCAGGCAATGCAGACATCGTATGAGCCAATCCCCGGGGCTTTTGTGGAACCGGAGTACAGAGAGTTTATTCCGGCAATACAACTGGCTGTCTGCCTGGATCGTCAGGGGAAATACGTGGAGGCAGCCAGATATAATGAACTGGCTTCCTATTACAAACCGGATTCG
>NZ_JABFCI010000218.1:0-214 GCF_017566105.1 Akkermansia sp. GGCC_0220 | reverse complement strand
ATTGGAATTGTAGTTGGCAAATCAGGAGGCTATCTAATTGGATATTTTGCAGGTGCAGTTATAATAAGTCTTCTAACACGCAGAAAGAAATCCTTGATGAATATGTTCTTAGCCTGTGTGCTTGGTGGTATAGTAGTAGTTCATTTTATGGGAACCGCATGGCTTGGGTTCATAACAAAAATTGGAATAAAAAATGCTTTTATAGTTGGATCTC
>NZ_JABFCI010000217.1:0-214 GCF_017566105.1 Akkermansia sp. GGCC_0220 | reverse complement strand
CGTTACTACATTAACAATGTACGTCTCGAAAGGAGGAAACTCGCATGACAGGTATGATTTCGATTCTTCTGCTGTCAACCCTTCGAATGGGGACTCCTCTCGCCCTCACCGCTCTTGGCGGTACGATGTCAGAGCGCTCCGGCGTTACCAACATTGGTCTGGAAGGAATTCTGACTGCCGGCGCTTTTGCCGCGGTTGTAGGCAGCTATTTCAC
>NZ_JABFCI010000216.1:0-214 GCF_017566105.1 Akkermansia sp. GGCC_0220 | reverse complement strand
AACGAATACAAACTCTGCTCCTAATCGTAGTAGGTCGACATATTCCCGTACAGGTTCTACCACGCGTAGTAGTTCAACTTATTCCCGTGGAAGTTCAACTTCTCCATCACGTAGCTATGATAGTGGAAGTTCTAGTCGCTCTTCTTCTACGTATACTCCTTCCCGCAGTAGTAGTTCTTCTTCATATACTCCGAGCAGCAGTTCTTCTCGTAGC
>NZ_JABFCI010000021.1:0-36686 GCF_017566105.1 Akkermansia sp. GGCC_0220 | reverse complement strand
GCGCACCGACATCGCGGGGCGTACCGTCTCGGTGACGGACGCGGCGGGCAACACGGCTTCTACCGCCTACGATCCCTGGTTTGACCAGCCTTCCGCCGTCACCAACGCCCTCGGGAACACGGCCTGCTACGGCTACGACCTCCGGGGCCGAAAGACCGCCGAATGGGGTACGGCCATCCAGCCCCTGCTCTTCGGCTACGACGAAGCCGACAGAATGGTCAGCCTTACCACCTTCCGGGAGGACGCGGGCGACATCACCACCGACCCCACGGGACGCACGGACGGAGACGTCACCACCTGGAGCTATGATGAAGCCACAGGCCTCGTCACCCGCAAAACCTACGCGGACGGAACGCATGAGGACACCGCCTACAATGCCCTGAACCTCAGATCCACGCTCACGAACGCGCGGGGGGTGGTCACCACCTGGGGCTACAATCTGAAGAAAGGGGTCAACACCTCCGTCTCCTACAGCGACTCCACGCCCGGCATCCAGTACGCCTACAACTGCCTCAACCAGCTGACCCAGGTGACGGACGCCTCAGGCTCTCGCACCATCACTTACACCCCCTACAACGAACCGGACACCGATAGCATCACCATAGGAGGCGCCTCCTGCCAGCTCCAGGAAAACTACGATGCTTACGGCCGGTCCTCCGGCTATACCCTGAAACAGGGAACCGACGTCCTCCAGGAAGCAAGCCAGGGCTATGAAGCCAACGGGAGGCTTGCCGGCGCCGGAATCATGCACGAGGGAACGGAGCAAAGCTTCGCCTACGGCTACCTGGCGGGAAGCAGCCTGCCCTCCAGCCTCGCGATGCCCAACGGCATCGTCCGGGAACTTGCCTATGAAGAACACCGTGACCTGGCAGTGGCCATAAGCTGCCGTCTGGGGGAAACCGCGCTGGTCTCCCGCAGCCAGAGCTACGACGCATTGGGACGCCCAGTCACCCGCACCCAGCAGCGGGGAACCGAAGCAACTCGTACTGACAGCTTCAACTACAACGGCAGAAACGAACTCACCGGGGCTACTCTGGGAACAGCCCCCTACGGTTACAGCTACGACAACATCGGCAACCGCAAGACGGCGCGGGAACTGGCCGAGGAACTCACCTACGCGGCCAACGAGCTTAACCAGTACACCAGCATCGAAGAAAAAGCGGAGGCGCCTTTCGTGCCGACGTACGACGCCTCGGGCAACCAGACCCTCATCAAAACCTCGACGGGCATTTGGACAGTAGTCTACAACGCGGCCAACCGCGCGGTGAGCTTCACCAGCCGGGACGGCAGTACGGTGGTGGAATGCGGCTACGACTACCAGGGACGCCGCTACATGAAGAAGGTCACCGTCAACGGAACGGTCGCCAGCCATGAACGCTACCTGTACCGCGGCTACCTGCAACTAGCGGCGTTGGACATGCTGGACAACCGGAACGTGCTTCGGACACTGCTGTGGGATCCACTGGAACCGGTGGCAACGCGTCCCCTGGCCCTGGCGCGGGACAATGCCCTTTACTGCTATGGATGGGACTTCAACAAAAACGTGACGGAGGTCTTCGACGCACGGGGAACGATCGCGGCAACTTACGACTATTCGCCCTATGGGACAGTTGGCAGCACAGGCAACCTCGTCCAGCTCGTCCAATGGTCCAGCGAGATGAACGACGAAGAACTCGCCCTGGTCTATTACAACTACCGCTATTACAATCCCGCTGACGGCAGGTGGATTAACAGGGATCCTATCGCTGAAGAAGGGGGATGGAATTTGTACGGGTTCGTGAGAAATGTTCCCATGATATGTACGGATTACTTAGGAAAAGATACTCTGGGTGAATTAATATATGCTCGTTATGTTATAAACTTTTTGAGAGGAATAGGAACTGTAGTTCCTTTCCCTTCTAAACCTGCAATGATAGCTCAAATGAGAGATTCTGCAGGAATGCAAAGAACTTTTGAAGAAGCACTACAGCAAATTATAAAAGAAGAATTAGAAAATATAAATAATTATCCAAAAAGCATAGAGATAGATTTTGTAGACAAAAAGGATATTACTGCAAAATTTTCTGTCCATCTAGGATACGAGTCTGGGGTCCATCTTCATTCCTCAGGTTGGTGGTTAGGTCGCCCGCAAAAAGTATTAGGGTATGGAAAATTTAAAATTTGTGTAAAATCAAAAGATGATATTATTTTATTGTCTTCTGAAGGGGTATCTTTAGCTTGGTACGATGTAATTGACGCTAATCCTACAGAGGGAGATCCTGAATGGCAACAATTTTTGGAAACGATTGTTCAGGACAAAGTGGATTCCTCAGCGGCTTTTCCAATTGAAGTTTGGGGTAATTTTACATTTAGTGAATTGGAAACTATTATTAACTCTATTGATATTTAATATGAATACTTTATACAATAAAATTTATATAATTTTGTTAATAATTATTCTCAGTGGGTGCGATAAATCTCCTCCCCAACCCGATACATGGGAAAAAATGATGACAAATACTATGGGGGTTCCTCAGAATTCGTGGAGGCTGCATACTTCGATGCGGGGGAGAATAAGAATAATTTATATTTTCCAAACTGATCAGCAATGGACGGATTGCATTCACTTGCAGGCCTTGAAATTACAAGACGGACTGGACGCAAGAGTCTCTTATTCAGGCATAAGTACAGATAATATTCTGGATGTTTCAGGAGTAAAAAATGATTTTAATAAAGAAATAATAAAAAATCCTGAAATCTATTCATTAATAAATAAGGATTTCTTGAAAGGAGATCTTACACCTTATAGTATGTTGCATATTCGGGATAAATTTTTGGAAAAAGAATATAAAGAAACGGATAAACATGAATTTATAACATTCCCATTTGGTGAGATTTTCATATTGTATAAAAAAATAATTCAAGGAGATAAATATTTAGTCATAATAGCTATTTCTCCTCATGAGAAATAGTAACAATATAATCGGAATTATGCAGAATAATCTTGTCGGGATACTGCATGATTGCTGATACCGAAATTCAGTCATCAATCCCCTCTTAGCACTTCCGAACATGGTCCGTGATCAACTCGAATCTGGAAATTTCTTCCAGAAATATGATGTGTTCAATACCACAGGCCACTTTACCCGCACGCGGTTTTGCCATATGCAACACCGTCATTAGGAATTCCTTGACCATAGTATTAGCATTGCCAACTCCACTCTCAAATCTCCCTCTTCCTCCTTGGAACAACCCTTGATCAAAACATCAACGGGTATCTGGACGGTCGTGTACAACGCGGCCAACCGCGCGGTGAGCTTCACCAGCCAGGACGGCAGTACGGTGGTGGAATGCGGCTACGACTACATGGGACGCCGCTACATGAAGAAGGTGACGGTGAACGGAACGGTCGCCAGCCATGAACGCTACCTGTACCGCGGCTACCTGCAACTAGCGGCGTTGGACATGCTGGACAACCGGAACGTGCTTCGGACACTGTTGTGGGATCCTCTGGAACCGGTGGCCACGCGTCCCGTGGCCCTGGTGCAGGCCGCCTCTCTTTACTGCTATGGATGGGACTTCAACAAGAATGTGACGGAAGTTTTTGATAGAGAGGGAGCTGTTGCGGCAACTTACGACTACTCGCCCTATGGGACCGTGACCGGCACGGGCAGTCTCGTCCAGCCGGTGCAGTGGAGCAGCGAGATGAACGACGGCAAATTGGCTCTGGTCTATTACAACTACCGCTATTACAATCCCGCTGACGGCAGGTGGATCAATCGCGTCCAATCGCTGCAGAAGGAGGATGGAATTTGTATGGGTTTGTTGATAATGAAGTGGTATTCTCTATTGATTATCTCGGAAAAGAAACTAACGAATTTGGCTACACAATGACTATCCCTGCGGGTTACATACCCATTCTTCTTATTATTGAGGGAAGTATATCAATAGAAAAAAAGAAAAATTGTGTATGCATTGAAGCAAAATTACGAACAGATGTTGGTATAGGTGTAGGCATAGGACTTAAAATTAAACAAAAATGGTTGCCTATTCTGCCTGATATTGAATATTCTTTACGAACTATGGTTGCTGGATTAAGTAATGAAAAAATACTTAAAATTGACAATTGTAATGGTAAAACTTCAACATACTATCGGGAAGAATTATTAGGATTGTCTCATAGAATTGATGCAGGTATTACATTATCATCTTATATACAAGCATCTTATTCTATTGATTTTAAGATAAGTGCTGGGTTAACTTTGAATGCAAAACCAATATCTTTAACTTTAGATGCAACGGGGTATGTTAAGATTGCCGCTACTTTGAAAATTCCATTTGTTATAGATCAAACTGAAGAAATCGCTAACAAATCTTTTAATGAAAATAAAAAAATATGGTCTAAATAATGAACACGATATAATTAGTCATCTTTATTATGATTTACCCTGAATCTCCTTTAACTGGATATGAATATTTCGAATTAGTTTGTGGATGTATTTTTGTAATCCTATTTTTAAGAATCCTTGTTTGGATCAAAAAAAATACTCTTAATTTTTCATTTAATAACTTCCCTTTTTCAATTATCAAACTTACAATTTATTTATTTCTGATCTCTGGAATAATTGGAGTTTTGTCAACAATGTATCATGGTATAAATCTATTATGGGAAAACTTTTCGAATGAACTTTTAATATCATATACAGCATTAATTTTTTCTTATCTTATTATAGTCATTGAGTGTTTCAGAATAATAGATGTTTTGAAGAAAATCAAAAATAAATCTGATTCCAATTGAAATAATCATGAAAAAATGTTTTCAGACTTGTTTTATAAGAAGCTAGCGTATTACAAAGAACACAGGAAGAGAATTGAATCGGAACATTTTCCATATGATATCAGAGCGTTTATCTACCCGTACGATTCCCCCCCCCACTTCACCACTTTTGCCATCTAGGCCATGGCCTGCCTTGAACTAAAAATGTAGATTTATGTCTTCTATACTGTGGGTTCTTATTTCGTCCTTTTTGATGTGTTTATTAACATCAAAGACAAAGCAAGAAGAAAAGTTTTATAAAAGGAGAGAAATTCAGAATATAGTTAGAAAATACAAAATCAGTGCTGAAATTATAGGTTCTTTATTTCTCATTGTTTTATGTGCACTCATTCTGTTAGCTCTGTACCAATCTGGCGGATGTGTTGTGATCGCTATATTCCTAAGTTCTGTGTACACGTTATTATTGATGTCCTGTGTGGCTATAGTTGTATACGTTCTTTGTAAGATAAACGCACATTGGAATCCAGATGAACTTTATCTTGTAATTGCTATCCGAGGAAATATGTCTTACAGACGATTAAAACAAGTACATTTTTTTCTTTTAGGAATGGCTTTTTCAGGTTTTGTGTATTCGAATATTTATTTAATATTAAATATGTAATTTATATTTAAAAACGGAATTATGAATAATAGTCTTGCTGTAAGATTTCCAAAAGATTCTAGCTTTTGATATTCAGAAAATTGCTCAGATGAAAAACAGAGAAGATCCATGAAACAAGACTAGAGTAAACAGTTCCGTATTTTTAATTGCGATAGCTTATTATTACTCTTTATAGGATCGTGTCCGGCTCAGGCAGCCTCGTCCCGTCCGTGCAGTGGTCCAGCGAGATGAAAGACGAAGAACTCGCCCTGGTCTATTACAATTAACGTTATTACACCCTCCGCTGATGGAAGGTGGATTAACAGGGATCAGCTAAAAGAAGAAAATTTTTTAGAAATATATTTGAAAAATGAGTTAAAAAGCAGAATATTTCTTTTGAATTACCCAATCTGTATATTTTTTGTCGTAACTCACCTATTACAGGGGCGGATGTATTAGGACTTTGGGAAGTAGGTTCGAGGCCACCTAAAATAAATACCGTAGTTACTGATGGTAAAGGCGGTTTAGAAGTCTATCTGAGACAAGCTCCGGAAGGAAGTGTAGATAGGAAATGTTGTCTGAATTGCTTAATGAAACATGAACAAAGCCATTTGAGCGACATACTTGCTGCCAATCCAAGAATAGCATTTGATGACAAAGGGAAACCTTATCCGGCAGGAAGAGGAATTGTCAGTCCAGCTCATGGGCGAGAATTGATAGAATCTGAGATAAAAGCGCATAGAATAGAAATTAAGTGTTTACAAGAATCTCTCGCAAAACCGAAAATTAGTAAGACATGCAGAAAGAGAATTACTACAAGAATTAATTTTTTATCTCAACGTTTAAAAGCATACGAGAACAAGTTAAAATGACTATGATTGCAAGAATTATTTTATTATCCATAATACTTATTGTTCCTAATATAAAAGCCTCTCCTATATTGGTTGACACAACGAAATCATTAGTTCTTTCTAAAAAGAGTCCATACGTGGAATTAGAAATAATCGAAAGAGAAAATTTATTTGAATTTTATACAGTTGTAAAACCAATGAACAAGGGAGATAAAATTAATTTTCTTGTCTATCGGTACGATGATAAATCTCAAAAAATTACAACCATCATAAATGTTACAAGCAAACATGAGATCGAAATATCTTTCCCTATAAAAAAAGATGATCTTGGAAAATTGACCTATTGTGCAACCAATACTCCAAAAGGTACATTCGGCGGCATAGGATATTTTGAAAGGAAAAACAAAAAAGAACTTGTTTTTCCTGATAGTGATACAGTATACATCATCGAAAATATACGAGATTTTCTTAAAAGAGAATAAGCGTTAAATAAATATTTAGTTTAAACTAAACCGTTTTTTAATAATGGATGGAATATTTTGTTTTAATACTATGGTATTGGCAAATAACGGCATCGAACACGCTGGACAACCGGAACATGCTCCACTCGTTGCTGTGGAATCCTTTGGAACCAGAAGTCACGCGTTCCCTGGCTTTGGTGCAGGACAATGTCCTTTACAACTTCAACAAGAACGTCACAGATGTTTTCGATGGGCGGTAGCTATTGCGGCAGTTTAGGACTATTCGCCGTGTGGAATAGTCAGCAGTACAGGAAGTCTTCTCTATCTGGTGTAGTGGTCTAGAGAAATGAACGATGGCAAATTGGCTCTGGTCTATTACAACTACCGTTATTACAATCCCGCAGACGGCAGATAGATCAATCGCGATCCCATCGCCGAAGAAGGGGGATGGAATTTATATGGGTTTATTAGTAATAACGCAATAAATAAGGGGGACAAGAATGGCTTAAGATTTGACCTGCCTATTCCTCATCCGGAATTTCCTACCCTAACAAGTCCCTTACTCCAGATGAGTTGGCATCAGTATTTTGTAACTATTCTATACCTGCACCAAAATGCACATGCCAAAATTCATCAAAGATTTTTGATCCTTATCCGGCCAAGGCAAAGTCCATATGTATTAATTTTTTGAAGAGATACCAATTTTCAATTGCAGTCATTTCGATAGCCCTTTGCTTGGTAAATGCTGAAAAGCAGTGTCAAGACGTCTCGTATTGTTCAGAAAGAAACAACTGTAGGCTAAAAGCCATGTGACTTGTTATGCCAGCCGAGGCTTTATTCCTTTTTTGGGACTTCCGGAAGGAGGTTCTGATATTGGTTGGAATATGTTACTTAATGATTCTCAATGCAACTAATATACCACATAATTCATATCATATTAATTTGCGGGGTTGCTCCTTGGCTTATTGGCGCCGGACATTCCATGTGTTTATCTAATTTTCACCATGCCGTCATGGCTGGATTTTCAATGATTGTATTTTCATTTCCAGTAACATTTATATTGGCTGTAATTGGCTGGATAATCTGGCGTATTTTCTCTAGTGAAATAAATCAACTGGTAACTTGTTTTTTAGGACTGATTATCGGACTCATTATGGGCGCTATGCTGGACCGTATCTTATGCGATGAACATCATTATTTTTTTATATTATCAGGAGCGGTTGGAATAATGGCAGGATATATTGAATTTTATCTATTTAAATTATATAATGATGAAATAGAGGAATAGTTCTATTACACTCGCCATCCAAATTAAGGGGTATTGTGCGGATAAACAGAATATCCTTTCCATTAAATTAAGAAGTCGAAAGAAGAAACTACTGCCATCGAGGAATGTATAGTTAACTACATGGAACGGAAGCGTCCGCGCCGACAGCTTCACTTATGATGCCAGAAGTGAACTCACTAGAGCCGCCTTGGGAACAGTCACGTCAACATCGGCAATCGCAAGGCGGCGCGGGAAATAGCGGAAGAACTCACTTACGTGGTCAACGAACTCAACCGTACACCCGCATTGAAGAAAGTGAGGAAACGCCCTTTGTGCTGCAATATGACGCTTCAGGCAACCAAAAAACATTGATCAAGACTGCAACGGGGGTGTGGACAGCTGTGTACAACGCAGCCAACCGTGCGGTGAGTTTCACCAGCGAGGGTGACGCATAGTAGTGGAATGCGGGTACAACTCCATGGGACGCCGCTACATGAAGAAAGTGACCAGAGACGGAATGGTCATTAGCCATGAACGTTATCTGTACCGTGGTTATTGCAATTAGCGGCATTGGATATGTTCAACAATCGGAACATACTTCGGACCCTTTTGTAGGGCCTCTGGAACCAATGGCCACGCGTCCTCTGGCCCTGGTGCAGAACAATGCCCTCTACTGCTACGGAACGGACTTTGCCAAGAACGTCACGGAGATTCAATGGACAGGGAACTATGGAAATAGCCTATGACTACTCTCCTATGGGACATTCGGAAGTACAGGCAACCTCGTCCAGCTGGTGCAGTGGTTCAGCGAAATGAACGATGACAAATTGGTTCTGGTCTATTACAACTATCGCTATTACCATCCTACAGACGGCAGGTGGATTAACAGGGATTCGCTAAAGGAAGCGAATTTTTTAGAAATATATTTGAAAAAGACTGTCCGGTAAAAGTTGTTTTTGCTGTAGCAGGATTCTGTCTGTTTGTTACTGTACAGCAGGAGCTTTCTGAGCTTCCGGCACGGGCAGGGGCGTTCTCTGGATGGTGACGGGCGTTCCTACGCTGGTTTGCTTGTAGAGAATTTCCGCAACGTTCCGGGGCAGGCGGACGCAGCCGTGGGAGATGGGATGGCGCCGCACCTTCCCCACGTGCAGGCCCAGGCCCGCGTTGGTAAGCCGCTGCCAGTAGGGCATGGGGGAACCGTCAAAGCGGCCGCCTTCCGGAACGGGGTCCGTAGATTCGGCGTTGTAGTTGATGCATTTGCCTTCCGCATCATACATCTTGCCGTAAAGGTTGGAGGCGTGGTCTTCCTTTTTGGAGATGACGGTGTAGTCTCCCGTCTTGGTCGGGTAGGCCTTGACGCCGGAGGAGAGGGGAAAGTCCATGGCAACCAGGCCGTCCACCAGGTACTGGCCCCGCTGTTCGTCCAGGCAGACGAAGATTTTGCGGGATTTCTTCGGCTTGCGGTTCAGGAGGGTGTCATCCTTGTACACGTCATACGTTTTCCGGTAGTCCTTGCGGGCTACGAAGTGGGCATACGTGGAGGGATGGAAGGGGTTTTTGTATTCCGGGACGGATTTGTCCACAGCGCGCGGATCCGGCAGGGCCGTATGGCCCTTGCCGGAGTGGGTGCAGGACGACCACCCCATGAGAACCACGGGGAGGACGGCCAGAAGAAAGAGATGCTTCATAAGCGGTGAAACCGGGAAGGGCCCCCCGGATTACTTGGAACGCGGAATCGTGAGCTTCTGGTTGATGTGAATCATGTCGGACTTGAGGCCGTTGGCTCTCTTCAGCGCCTTGACGGAGGTGCCGTTCCTGCGGGCGATGGCTCCCAGCGTATCGCCCTTTTTCACGGTGTAGGTGCGTGCCTTGGGAGCGGGCTTGCGCGTGGTGCTCTTTCTGGCGCTCGTGCTGCGGGAGGATTTGCTGCTGGCCGTGGTTTTCCGCGTGGGGGATTTCTTGCTGACGGAAGGCTTGGCGGGCGGATTATAGGCGTAACTGGAAGAGCTGGAGGAGCTCTTCACCGGGCTGTAATGGCCGGATTCATAAGCGGGATCAGAGCTTTCCGCAATCCACGGCGGGATTTCGCCGCTGGCCGGTTCCGCAGTGTCATAGCCGGCCGTGGAGGAATTCTGGGTGGAGCAGGAAGAGAAGGGGAGCACCAGCGCGGCAGCGCAGGCGCAGGTAAAAATGAATGGCGCTTTCATGTGTGCCCTGTTCATACTAATTTATGATTTCGGTTTCAAGGCGCTAGCGCGGATTGCCGGGATTTTTTTTCAGCCCTTGTCCATATTATAAAAGGTTTCCGCATTTTGCGTCGTTGCGCGGGCCAGCTCATCCAGTTCCATGCCTCTGGAAGCGGCGATGAAACGGGCCGTATGGATGAGGTGGGCGGGTTCGTTCATGCGGCCCCGGAGGGGTTCGGGGCTGAGGTAGGGGGAGTCCGTTTCCAGCATGATGCGGTCTTCCGGGCACCAGCGCGCGGTTTCCGCCACCACGGGGGCGTTTTTAAAGGTGGCCACCCCGGTGAAGGAGACCATGCCGTCCAGTTCGTCAAAAATTCGAGCGGCCTGGGCCGTGTCTCCGATGAAGCAGTGGAACACGGGGCGCACGCGGCCCGCGTGGTTCCGGGCAATCGCCAGGGCGTCTTCAAAGCTTCCGGACCCTTTCCGGTCCCGCGTGTGCAGGACAATGTTGAGGCCCAGGCGCGCCGCCAGGTCAAAGTGCTGTTCCAGCAGGTTCTGCTGAAGGCGGCGGAAGCTGTCAGCCTCCCAGCCCCGGGGGGCTCCGTGGAAGTAGTCCAGCCCCGTTTCCCCGATGGCGGCCAGGGGGATATCCTGCGCCATGCGGGAAAGGCGGTCCGCCCAGCCCTCCGGCGCTTCATGGGCGTCGTCCGGATGGATGCCCAGCGCGCAAAAGACCACGCCCGGGAACTGGCGCGCCCACGCCGTGTTCGCCTCCCAGTCATCCGGGCGGGCTCCCAGCGTAATCATGCGATCAATGCCTTCCCGGAGGGCATGCTCCACATAGGCTTTCCGGCGGGACTGGTCGAATTGCGCGGAAGCCAGATGGCAGTGCGTGTCAATAATCATGGCGTAAAAACCCTGGCAGGGCAGGGGAAGTCTGTGGATATTTCCCGGTTTTGAAAAGTGCAAACACAGGGCATGCCTGATTTTTCCTTGCCACGCGGAAGTGAAACGCACAAACTGCCGCGCATGAAATGTACGGCTTTGTGCATGTGCGCCGGCCTGTTGTCGGTGGCTTCCCTTCAGGCAGGAACCCAGCAGATAGAAGCGCCGCAGGAGGGCCCTGTCATCAGTTTCCATCTGGAAAACGACATGTTCGTGGGGGATGACGATAATTATACCAACGGCGTCCGCTTTGCCTGGATGTCCGGCACCACGTCCCGGAGCCACACCTTTTCCGGCATGCTGGGAACGGTGCTGGGGGGCACGAACGCTTCCTCTTCCTGGCGGCGGTTCATGGGCATGAACGGTTCTCCCAACCTCCGCCAGCAGTGGGGGCTGGACCTGACCCAGCTCATGTACACCCCGGAGCAGAAGGCTACCTACCCCATTTATAACCAGCATCCCTACGTGGGCAACCTGACGCTGGGCCTGACCTCCCTGGTCAAGAATGAAGACAGGGCCAATTCCCTGGAGCTGCAATTGGGCACCACGGGCACGAATTCCCTGGCGAAAGGCTCCCAGCATTTCATTCATAAGCTGTGGGGCATGGAACAATGGCCCGGCTGGTCCAACCAGCTCCCCGGAGAGATGACGGCCAATCTGTTTTTCAAGCGCTACTACCGCCTGCGCGGCCTGGAAAAGCGCTACAGTTCCGGCTTTGAAACGGACGCCCTGGCGTACTGGCACGCGGACGCCGGCACGGTAAAGGTGCAGGCGGGCGGCGGCATGTCCTTCCGCTTCGGCTACAATCTGGGCAATACGTCTCCGGAAAACAGCATCCGCGGGGCCACCAGCGCCGCGCCGCCCTTCGTTTACAACAGGACGAACGTCGCCAACTGGGGGTATTACGGCTATCTTCACGCCGCCGTGCGCGCCGTGGCCCATGACCTGTACCTGGACGGCACGGTGTTCCGCTCTTCTCCGGAGTACGTGAACAAGTATCCCGTGGTGGGGGAATGGGGTTACGGCTTCGGCCTCCGGTACAAGCGCACGGAACTGCTGTTCGGCCTGCACTACATCACCAAGGAGTACACGCAGCAGGAATCCATGCAGTGCGTGGGCGTCCTCCAGTTAAAGCATACTTTTTAACGGCTGCGTTCTCCGCAGGCGGTCCATAAACGCAACGGCAGCTTGCAAAGGTGAAGTTTGCTGTTAGAATTAGAATTGCGGATTCGTATGTAACAGGACAATCCGTTTTTGCATACCAACGTTGACACATACTTACTTCATGAGAACGACCAGATCCTGGCTTTTATCCTGTACCGCGCTGGCGGTAGGCTCCGCCATGTGCGGCCTGGGAGCCCCGGGCGATTCCGCCCCCGCGCCCGCCCCCACAGGGCTGGAATGGGAACAGGAACAGAACCTGCATTTGAACAAGGAGGCCCCCACGGCCTTTTTTGCGTCTTTCAGCGATTTGCAGTCCGCCCTGAAAGTGCTGCCTGAAAACAGCAAGTGGCGCAAGTCCCTGAACGGCCAGTGGAAGTTCCACTGGGCCAAGGATCCCCAGAGCCGCCCGGCCGATTTTTACAAGCCGGATTACGACGTGAAGGACTGGAAGGAAATCAAGGTGCCCGCCTCCTGGCAGACGCAGGGCTACGGCACCCCCATTTATTCCAACCAGCCGTATCCTTTTGAACGCTCCTGGCCGTATGTGATGAAGGAGCCCTCCAACAAGAATTACACGTCCTACAAGGAGCGGAACCCCGTAGGCTCCTACCGCCGCACCTTTGAAGTGCCCGCAGACTGGGACGGCAGGGAGGTGTACATGCAGTTCGACGGCGTGGATTCCTTCTTCTACCTTTGGATCAACGGGCAGTATGTGGGCTTTTCCAAGGATTCCCGCAATCCGGCCCGCTTTGACATCAGCCCCTATCTCAAGAAAGGTGAAAACGTGGTGGCCGCGGAGGTGTACCGCCATTCAGACGGCGCGTACCTGGAATGCCAGGACATGTTCCGCCTGTCCGGCATTTTCCGCAACGTTTCCATTTTTGCGCTGCCGAAGGTCCATATCCGCGACTTTTTCGCGCAGACCAATCCGGTGGACCAGAGGGACTGGGCCCTGAATATTGACCATGCCAAGCCCGGCACCATGAACGGGGACTGGCGCCTCCAGGTGGACGTGGACGTGCGCAACCTGTTTCCCGCGACGGAAAAGCTGGACGGCTGCACGGTTTCCATGGCCCTGTATGATGCCGGCGGCAAGCTGGTGGAGCCCGTCAAGCCCAAGGACGCGCCGTATGACGGCGTGCTGGAAAAATCCCTGCGCCTCACCGGCATGAAGGATTTCAAGACTTCCCTGCTGGGCATTTACGCCAAGCCCCGCCTGTGGTCCGCGGAGGATCCCAACCTGTACACCCTGGTGCTGACGCTGAAGCGTGACGGCAAGACGGAGGAAATGGTTTCCTCCCGCGTGGGCTTCCGCAATGTGGTGATCAAGGACAGCGTGTTCCTGGTGAACGGCCAGCCGGTGAAGGTGAAGGGCGTGAACCGCCATGAAAGCCATCCGGAAACCGGGCACTACGTGACTCCGGAACAGATGGAGGAGGAAGTGCAGATGATGAAGCGCGCCAATATCAACCATGTGCGCTGCTCCCATTATCCCGCGGACCCCTATTTCTACTACCTCTGCGACAAGTACGGCATTTACGTGCAGGATGAGGCCAACATCGAGTCTCACGGCTACTATTACGGCAAGGAGTCCCTTTCCCATCCCATCGAATGGATGCCGGCCCACGTGGACCGCATCATGGCGATGGTGGAGCGCAACAAGAACCACCCCAGCGTGATCATGTGGTCCCTGGGGAATGAGGCAGGGCCCGGCCAGAATTTCCGCAGCGCGGAAAAGATCGTGAAGGCCAGGGACATGTCCCGCCCCACCCACTATGAGCGCAACAACGACATCGTGGACCTGGGTTCCAACCAGTACCCCTCCGTGGACTGGACGCGCTCCATGGCGGCCAACAAGAACTTCCCGAAGCCCTACTACATTTCAGAGTACGCGCACAACATGATGAACGCCATGGGCAACCTGGCGGATTACTGGGAGGCTATCGAGTCCTCCGACCGCATCATGGGCGGCGCCATCTGGGACTGGGTGGACCAGGGCCTGTACAAGACCCTGCCGAACGGGGAGAAGATGCTCGCCTACGGCGGCGACTTCAACGACCATCCCAACAGCGGCCAGTTCGTGTTCAACGGCACCATCCTGGCGGACCGCACGCCGGAACCGGGCTACTTTGAAGTGAAGCACGTTTATCAGAATATCTCCACGTCCCTGACGGACGACGGCAGGATTTCCATCTTCAACAAGAACTTCTTTACGGACCTGTCTCCGTACGACATCACCTGGACTCTGACGGAGAACGGGAATGTGGTGGCGGAAGGCAAGCTGGATACGCCGCCGGCCGGACCCCGGGAAAAGATCGTGGTGCCCGTACCGGACATTCCGCAGCTGAAAAACCGTAAGCCGGGAGCGGAATACGCCCTGCGCATAGGCTACAAGCTGAAGAAGGACAAGGACTGGGCCGGGAAGGGCTATGAACTGGCCTTTGACCAGCTCCAGCTTCCCGTGCAGGGAGACCTGCCCATGTTCAAGGCTCCTGTCGGCAAGGTAACCCTCAGCGCGGACAAGCACACCGTGTCCGGCAAGGATTTCTCCCTTCAGTTTGACGCGGCCACCGGGGAACTGGCCCAGTTCACCGTGAACGGCAAGCCCCTGTTCAAGACGCCCATGGCGGTGAACGCCCTGCGCGCCGCTTCCAGCAATGAGCCGGGCGTCATGGCCAAGAGCATGGCCAACGGCCTCCGTGAGCTGAAGCATGAACTGCTCAGTTATGAAGCCGTGGACAACGGCAGCAGCGTCACCGTCAAGCAGTCCGTCAAGGTAAACGGCAAGCAGGCTGAAAACATCAGCGGCTATGGAGACACCAAGACCTCCATCACGCCCAAAAAGCAGCCCCTGAATGACACGAACACCCATTTCATCAACAATCTGGAATGGACCATCTACCCGGATGGAACCGTCGTCTGCCAGTCCGTGCTGCTGCCGCGCGGCAATCCCCTGGAGCTGCTGCGCCTGGGGTATGAACTCCAGTTGCCGGCGAACATGGGCAACGTGACCTACTACGGCCGCGGGCCGGAGGAAAACTATGCGGACCGCAAGAGCGGCATGCCTCTGGGCGTGTACAAGACGACGGCCCGGGATTCCTTCTTCCCGTACGGCAGGCCGCAGGACTGCGGCAACCATGAAGACACCCGCTGGGTGGCCGTCACAGATGACAAGGGGCAGGGCCTGCTCTTCGGTTCCGTGGGCGCTCCGTTTGCCTTCTCAGCCATTCCCTACACCACGACGGACCTGATTCTGGCCAACCACCCCGTGGAGCTGCCCAAGACGACGGACAAGACCGTGCTGGTCCTCTCCTCCGCCACGCGCGGCCTGGGGGGCGCCTCCTGCGGCCCCGGCCCCATGAGCAGGGACATCATCAAGGCCAACAAGCCCTACCCGCTGTCCTTCTTCATGCGTCCCGTCACCTCCAAGTCCTACAAGGGTGAAATCCGCGTGCCCGCGGCCCAGCTGGACATGACCATGCTGACCCGTACGGACAAGTACACGGTCAAGAGCGTGACCAGCCAGGAGCAGGGCGAGGCGGATGCCGAGTTCGCCATTGACGGGGACCCCGGCACCTTCTGGCACTCCGAGTACAACAAGACCGTGACCAAGCACCCGCACGTGCTGGCCGTGGACCTGGGCAAGGAGCGGGAGTTCTCCGGCATTACCTACCTGCCCCGCCAGGACGGAAGCGGTAACGGCCGCGTGAAGGATTATTCCGTGGAAGTGAGCACGGACGGTGAAAAATGGCAGCCTGCCGCCAAGGGCGCCTTCCCGGACAGCGCGGATCTTCAGGAAGTGAAGTTCCAGGCGCCCGTCAAGGCGCGCTATTTCCGCTTCTCCGCCCTCAGTGAAACGCAGGGCCGGGATTACGCCGCCGTAGCGGAGCTGGATATCATTCCCGTTAAAAAGTAACTCCTGCGGTTTCCACCGCTTGAACAGACGCCCCGCCGCTCTTCGGAGTGCGCGGGGCGTTTTATTTGCCGCAATGCCGTTTGGAGCCTGGTTGGAGCGCCGCAAGCCCTTGCGCCAACTAAAGATGAACCTGGGCGCCAGCGGGCGCGTTTTCTGAAAACCAGTGCGGCTGCCAGCCGCATGATGAATCGGTTGCCGCAGAGGCTCGCGGTGCTCCTCCGGCGGAGGGATGTGATGAAGGAGGGCCTGGAGTGCGGCTGCCGTCTGCCTGCAAAAAAGCCTCCGCACAGGCATTCCCGTGCGGAGGCTTTAACAGTGGGAAAAGCTCTTTTAGCGCCGTCTGCGCATCATCAGCGCCGCCAGGCCGAGGAGGCTCAGCGTAGCGGTGGCGGGTTCGGGAACCAGATTGAAGTTGTCGTTAAAGAGAGGGATGGCATACCACTCATAACCCTCGGTAATGGCATCCGCCTGCGACCCGAAGAAAAACGTCATGTCGTTTCCCACCACTCCCGGGTACTTGGCCAGTTCGCCCGTATCCACGTTCCGGAACGTAAACATGGAGAATTCGCCGGGAGAATCGTCGTTGTTGACCAGGAGGACAATGGGCTTTCCTTCCAGACCGGAGGCCAGCGTGCCGGAAAGTGAAAACTGGCCGCCATTGGTGATGGCGCCGGGATATTCCGGAGAAACGGCGGAAAGGCTGGTGGTGAAGCTTTGCCTGATTTCCGCCATTTGGCTGTAGCTCAACTGGCCTGCGGGCGTGCTGTTTTTGGACCATTCAATCTTGCCGTCAACCAGGTCGAAAGACCAGGTACTGTCTTGAAGGTATCCGAGCATGGCGGAGCCGTTTTGCAGGGAATGGCCGGAAGCGTCAAGAATGGACGTAATAGGGGCAGTCCCATATTCGTCTTCATTGTAAACGGTGAGCGTCGTGGCAGAGGCTGCTCCCGCGATCATCAGTCCGGCGGCTGCGTACAGCAGGAAGGAATGTTTCATCATGGTATCACTACTTGTTAAGTTGTTATTGAGGAGTAGGTAATGTATTGGTCTGGACAGTTGTGTAAGCGGGAAGCCTGGTGACGGAAAGGATGTTCAGGATGCCTTCCACCGCCGTGGAGGATACGTTTTCACCCGTGTCCCTGTTTTTCCACTGTCCGGAGGAAGAATCATAATAACAGGGCTCCAGAGGGCCGCCGGGTGTGAGAGGCACGTAAACCACGTCACTGGAAGGATCGGGCAGGGCGGTGTGGAGGGAGGTGCTGAGAAGCGTCTGGGGAACAGGCAGCCCCGTATGAAGGAGCGTGCTTTCCTGGGAGAGCTGGAGCCTCTGGTGCTTCTGCGCCACTTCCCCGATAACGAAGGCCTGCACGCCATTGCCGGCTTTCCGGACGATTTTAAGGGGTTCATGATTGAAGACGGGGAGAAGGCCCATGTCGTCCCGGGAACCGCGGCGCATCCATTTGTTTTCCGTAGCGGAGTGGTAAACCGGAATCTGGATGGAGGGGGAGGTGGAGATATAAACGGCATCCGCCGTGCCGGAAGTGCCGCTTTTCAGGCTGAACGTATTGTCGCCTCCCAGAACATCGTTCAGGGTGCGCGCCTTGCGCAGCACGTAGGAAACCGGCTTGCTGTTTTTAATCAGGTCCGCTGCGCTTTTGTCATCCACCGTTATTTTATTCGCCGTCCAGGAAGGGGCGGGCTTTTTCCACGCGTCCCTGTTGAGGGGAAGGGCCATCGCCTCGTCTCCGAAAATGAGTTCCAGAACATAGGCGGAATCCGTCTCCATCAGGTCGGTAAAATTGACGTCCGGATCCGTGATGGTGATTTTGCTGCCGGAAACGGTGATGTTGTTTTCCTCAAGCGTATGCTGCATCAGGGCTTCCGGATGCACTCCCAGGCCCAGATAGCCCGTTGTTTTGGCATTCAGATCCGTCTGGATGTAGCCGCAGGGCGTGCTGTACGCTGTTTCCGCATGCAGGGAGGCGGCTGTTGCCGACAACAACACGCATGTGAAGAGGGCCGCTGGCAGACAATATACCGGATTCATAAACATTAAATCATTAAGAGGAAAGGGCATGGTTTGTCAATTAAGAAAGGAAAAAACGTTCCGATTTTTTAATTTTATTTGTTAGACGGTCTTTTGCGAACGCAGAAAAACAAGGGGATTCCTGCGGTTGGCCGCGGACACGGCAAGAGCGGAATTTACCGGGTTCAAGTGCGTTTCCGGCATTTTCCGCTTTTAGTGCGGAGTGCAGTCCATCCGGAAAAAATGGCGGCATGGCATCCGGTTCCTTCTCCAATATCGGAAAAGGATGGGCTGAGGGAAAAAGGCTTTTTTCCCCTTGCCGGAAGATTCCCGGTGCCGCGTGCTTGTTTTGCCCTTAAAGCGGGCTTTCCCCTTCACGGGAAATTTTCAGGCGCAGGAATCTCCGCCGGGGACTTTCCGCGTTCATGGGCACGGCATCCCGGAAAGTGGCGGAGCTTTTGCCTTCCGTTTTCACTTCCGCCGTCTCCGTCCAGGTCTGGAGGTCTTCCGAGGCTTCCACTGCGTGCCTGATTCCGGTGGCTTCCGGGTTGACGGGCCAGCCCAGTACCAGGCAGGCGTCTCCGCCCGCTTCCTCCGCGGTGACCTGCACGACGCTACCGCAGGGTTTGAGGGGATCCAATCCTGTGGCGTATTTCAACAGGTTGGGGATGCCGTCCCCGGCCGGGGAATCATTGGGGCCTGTCTGGTCCGTGTCCGGGTCCCGGGAGGTGATTTCATCCTCCTTCCATTCATTCCACGTGCGTTTCTGCCCCCGCTGAGTCACGGTGGCGGAGCGGACGGTTCCAAAGGAGGAAAAGGAAAGCTGCGCCGTACGGGAGCCTTCCGCGGCATTGGCCTCTGCGGCAATGGATACGGTTCCATTGCCTGTATCCGCTCCCTGCATGCCGGTGATGTTTATCCAGTCCGCCGTTTTGGAGACATTCCAGGCGGCGTCGCAGGTGACGGAGAAGACCGCCGTTCCCCCGTTTTTGGGAAGCACCAGCGCAGCGGGGGAAACCGCCAGCGCAGGGGCCCTGCCGGACTGGATGATAGTGACGGAGACCGGCTGGACGCCAGGAACGGCAACCGTGATGGTTCCGGTGCGTTCGCCCGCGCCTTCCCAGCGGTCCACGCTGTAGGTGACGGAGCCGTTTCCGGAGCCGGAAGAGGGAGAGACGGTGATCCAGCCAGCGGAAGAGGACGCCGTCCAGGAATCGTCGCTGGAGACGGTGAACGTGGCTGCCGTCACGCCTTCCGGTCCCACGCGGACGGGCGCCCCGGCGGCGGGAACGTCCAGGGAAGGAAGGAATTCATCATACGGAATGCGCAGGAAGAAGATATTTTCGTCCCCGTTGAGCCCTTCATACAGCACGCCGATGTGGCCGTCTCCCGTTTCACAGATGTCGGAATAGCCGCAGCAGGGGCGGGAATCGTAAAGAACCTGGCGGCTGGAGGGCCATGTGGCGCCTTCGTCAAAGGAGGCTTTGAGGGTCATTCGGGCGCGGGGGGCGGAAGTTTTATCAGGGTTGGAGAAAAGGAGGGCCCTGCTGATGTTCGCGGAGTTTTCCACGGCGAGCTGGCTGGCCTGGCAGGCGGCGGGCTCCGGCAGGGCTTTCAGGTTGGTGGCATGAGCCGTCCACGTCTTCCCCATGTCGTCCGTCGTGAAGACCTTACGGTACCCGCTCCTGCTTTCATTGCGGGCGTTGAGCATCAGGCGCCCGTCGCTGAGCTCCGTGACTGCGCATTCGCTGGAGCCGGCTCCGATGCCGGGCGTGCCGGATTTGCCGGTGTCCTCGCTGATCCAGGTCTGGCCGCGGTCCAGAGAATAAATGATGCAGGACTGGGGAGTTCCCGCGCCGCTGGCGCCCGTCCATATCTGGGAAGGAAAGACAATGGGGCGTACGCCGTTGACCGTCTTCTTCATCGTAATGCCGTGGCCCGGACCCTGGAAAAAGGATTTCCAGGCCCTGTTCTTGATGTCCTTGTTGATGCTCCGGGGTTTCATTTTTACGAACTCCCCCGTGCCGGGGTCCGCGGAACCCCATGTCCGGCCGTTGTCCGTGCTGTACGCTACCACATACTGGGCGGTTTCCAGGCTTTCCACGTCCACGTTGGCCTTGGAGGAGGCCAGCCCGTGCCTGGCGATGCCTGCCACCCACAGGGTACCGTTGACTTCATCCAGAAGGATGCAGGGGTCGCTGACGCCGTAGCCGGAATGGTAGTCGTTGGCGGAATCGCCCGTGGGGTTGAAGTTGACGGCCACGTTGACGGGCGTCCAGGTGCGTCCGTTGTCCGTGGAACGGCTGCATCCCGTATCGATGTTGGCCTGCATGTCGTTCCGGCCGTCGTAGCGGATGTCGAAAACGGAGACCAGATCCCCGTTCCTGGCGCGCACAATGCCCGGAATGCGGAATTTCCTGGAGGCCTTTCCTTCCAAGGGGCCTCCGTAAACCGGATCGTTCGCCTTGGCGACGGCATAGCCTATCCGCTGCCTGGCCGTCACTCCATCGGCAACATCAGTCGTTTGCCCGTCCACGGTGACGGAGGTGATTCTGGCGCCCACCTTGTGGTCCATGCTGGCGGAGTTCTTGAGCTTGACGCTGACCCAGAAGTAGTATTGCCGTCCGTTCGTGAGAACCCCCGGAGTGACGGGGAACGTCATGACGGGAGCCGGCGGCTGGGCCGGGCTGGCAAGGACGCCCGTGGTGCTCATGGCGCCGTGGCCGCTGCTGCCGTAGGCGGGCGCGGAATAGATGCCGTCCGCGTCACCGGTGTAAAGGGAAATGCTTTCAATGTCACCCAGGTCGTCGGACGGGCTCATGTCCACCGTGACGGCCATGCCGTCATACGCAGCGGGGAGTTCCGTCAGGGAAAAGCGGAGGATGCCGTTGGCCTCCATGCGGATCATGGCCGGCCATGCTTCCGCGGTGCTGGAGAGGGGGTTGAATTCGGAAAAGACCAGATCGTCGAAAAGAACGCCCTTATTGGCGGGGGCCTCGCAGCGGAAGATGAGGCGCGCGGTGCCGGAAGGGATGGCGCCCCTCACCTGCTGGGTCATGGGATTGCTGCCCGTTTTCAGGGAGGAGCCGTCCGCGACCAGTGTTTCATTCCCTTCCCCGTCCGCGGCGTGGATGGTAAAGGAAAAGGGGCTGTCGGACGTCCAGCGTTCCCCGGTCAGGGCAAGCGTCTTTTTGACGGCGAGGGGAGCGGGCAGCATCAGCGTGGCCGTGCTTTTCGTCCCGGCGCCCAGGCCGATGAGCCGCATGCAGTTGGGCTGGGAGGAACAGCGGTTGCTGGCGATGGCGGCATGCCCGCTTTCCGCCGTCATGGTCCCCAGAGCGGTTTCCAGGGAGGTGAAGCTGCCCGTCGGAAAGGAGTCGAAGTTTTCAGAAGCGGCTTCCTCCGCTCCCCGCGCCAGGGCGGTTCCCAGGAGCAGGAGAAACAGGACTGCGGAAGAGGCGACGGTGCGGAGAATAGTCTGGAAGGCGTTCATTGTGGAAAGGAAAGAGGAAAATTTAAAAATGCTTGATAACGAAAAGAGGGAAGAATGGAAACAAAAATGGGGAAGGGGGGTGGAATTTAATAAAATTTTAACGTTTTTTCTGGTCTGTTTTATTTGCACCTTGAACGGTCTTCTATTAGGTTAATTCTAACATTCAAGCCGGATACCATTACGGTTCCCTTTTTTCATGTTTTCAGAAACGCATTCGGACAGCCAGCGGGCAGACAGGATTCTGGCCTCCATCCGGAGGGAGGAATCCCGCCCCGGCCGCGGCCTGCTGAAAATCTTCTTCGGCATGGCGCCGGGAGTGGGCAAGACGTACGCCATGCTGGAGGCCGCCATCCAGGCGGCGGGCAAGGGCGTGCAGGTCATGATCGGCGTGGCGGAATCCCATGGCCGGGAGGATACGATGCGCCTTATCGGCAGGCTGCCGCGCCTTCCCATGAAGAAAATGGCTTACCGGGGCGTGCAGATGGAGGAGTTCGACCTGGAGGAGGCGCTGCGCGTGAAGCCCCAGCTCATTCTGGTGGACGAGCTGGCGCATACGAACGTTCCCGGAATGCGTCACAGGAAGCGCTACCAGGATGTGGAGGATTTGCTGGCCGCAGGGATAGACGTTTACACCACGCTGAACGTGCAGCATCTGGAAAGCCGTTCCGATACCGTTCATGACATTACCGCCGCTCCCGTACAGGAAACCGTGCCGGATTCCGTGCTGGCGGAGGCGGACTGCATCCAGTTGGTGGACATCACGCCGGAGCAGTTGCGGACGCGTCTTCAGGAAGGGAAGGTATACAGCGCTCCCCAGGCTTCCGCCGCGCTGAACCATTTTTTCAAGGAGTCCAACCTTACGGCCCTCCGGGAACTGGCCCTGCGCATCATGGCGGAGAAGGTGGACCATGAGCTGACGGAGGTGCGCACCATCTCCGGGGACCGCTCCATCTGGCGCAGCGGGGAACGGCTGATGGTAGCCGTGGGGCCCAGCCCGTTTTCCGCCCGGCTGGTGCGCTGGACGCGGCGCATGGCTTACGCCCTGAACGCTCCGTGGATTGCCCTTTCCGTGGATACGGGCGTGCCGCTGTCCCCCGAACAGCAGCAGCGGCTGGACGCCAACCTGGAGCTGGCGCGGCGGCTGGGTGCGGAAGTGATCGTGATGCCCGGTTCCGACCTGGCGGAGACGCTGCTCCGCATGGCCTTTTTGAGAAATGTCAGCCAGATTGTGGTGGGCAAGCCGCAGGAGGCTTACCTGTGGGGGCTGGTGCGGCCCATGTCCCTGGTGGACAAACTGGTAAAGGGGAGCGACCAGATTGACATTTACGTAGTTCCCGCCGCTCCCGGTCCGGTCCGGAACCGGTGGAAGAGCTGGCACCGGGAAACGGAAAAATATGGCCGGGACTACTGGCTGGCCGCAGGCGTGACGGCGGCCGTTACGGGAATCGGCCTGTTGATTTCCGCGTTTACCGGTTATTTCGCTCCCGGCTTCCTGTATCTGGCGGGAGTAGTGGGCCTGGGCTTTTTCATCCGTTCCCGCTGGGCCATGCTGATGGCCGCTGCGCTGAGCGCCCTGCTGTGGAACCTGCTGTTCATTCCCCCGGTGATGACGTTCAAGATAGAACGGCTGGAGGATGCCCTGATGTGCCTTTTCTTCTTTCTGGTGGCTCTCTCCACGGGGCGGCTCACTTCCCGCCTGAGGGTCCGCGAGCAGGAGGAGCGGGAACGGGAAAAAAAGACGAATGCCCTGTTCCTGTATTCGCGGGCCATTGGGTCCGCCTCGGACGTGCCTTCCCTGATTTCCGTCGCCGCAGGGCAGATCAGCCAGATTATGGGGGTGCGCCTGGCGGTCATGACGCCGGAAGGCAGCGGCCGCAGGCTGAAGCTTTGGGAATCCGGGGGGGCTTTTTCCATGGATGACAAGGAATGGAGCGTGGCTGCCTGGTGCCTGGAGCACCGCCGGCCCGCAGGCAGGTTTACGGATACGCTCCCGGTGGCGGAAGGGTTTTACCTCCCCATGATGTCCGGGGAACGCTGCATGGGCGTGCTGGGCGTGAGGCCGGAGGAAGGGGAGCGCCTTACGGCAGGGCAGAAGGATTTGCTGGAAAGCATGGGCGCGCAGCTGGCCATGGCGCTGGAACGTGAAGAACTGCGGGCGGAACGGGCGCGTACGCGGCTCATGGAGGAATCCGGAAAACTGCACCGCTCCCTGCTGGACAGCGTTTCCCATGAGTTCAAGACGCCTCTGGCCGTGATTGAGGGCGGCTGTGAGAAGCTGGCCGGGCGCGCCGCGTCCGCGCCGGAGGAACGGGAGGAGTATGGGGAAATCCTGCTGGCCGCACGCCGCCTGCGCCGCCTGGTGAAAAATTTGCTGGACGTGAGCCGCCTGGAATCCGGCGCCCTGAAGCCCAAACTGGACTGGTGCGACCTGGGGGATGTGATTGAAGGGGCTCTGGCCGCCACCAGGGAGGCGCGCCGGGACCATCCCGTGTCTGTCGCCCTGCCGCCGGATTATCCGCTGGTGAAGGCGGATTTCTCCCTGATGGAGCAGGTGCTGGTCAATCTGCTGCTGAATGCCTGCGTGCATACTCCTGCGGGAACCCCCATTACGCTGAAGGGCGGCGCCGATCCCGTGCGCGGCCAGGTCTGGCTGGATGTCCATGACCTGGGGCCGGGCATTCCCCCCGAACGGGCGGAAACCATTTTTGAGCGTTTCCGGACGACGCGGCCCGGCGGCCTGGGCCTGGGGCTTTCCATCGTGCGCGGTTTCATGGAGGCGCAGCGGGGAGCCGTTACCCTGGTTGCCGTTCCCGCCGGAACCTGTTTCCGTCTTGTCCTTCCCCTGGTGGAGCATGATCATGTTCCTGAAGAATAAACCTTCCTTCCCCGTGTTATGAGCGACCTTCCCGCAGATATCCTGGTTATTGATGACGAACGGCAGATACGCCGTCTCCTGAACCTGACGCTGACCGGCGCAGGCTACCATGTCCGCGAGTGTGAAAACGGGCAGCTCGGCCTGAGCGAGACCGCTCTGAAACGGCCGGACGCCATTATTCTGGACCTGGGCCTTCCGGACATCAACGGACTGGAAGTGCTCAAACAGCTCCGGGAATGGACGCAGGTTCCCATTCTGATCCTGACGGCCTGGGACAGGGAGGATGAGAAGGTGGACGCCCTGGACGCCGGGGCGGACGATTACCTGACCAAGCCGTTCAGCGGCCGGGAACTGCTGGCGCGCCTGCGCGTGATGCTGCGGCGCAACCGGCCGGACAGGGAGCCCTCCGTATTCCGGCTGGGATCCATCATTGTGGACCTGAGCTCCCGGCGCGTGGAGAAGGGGAAGGAGGAAATCCATCTGACCTCCAAGGAATACGGCATTCTGCGCCTTCTGCTGCTCCATCAGGGCAAGGTGATGACCCACCGCCAGCTTCTCCGTGAAATCTGGGGCCCCCAGCATGAGGAAGATACGCACTACCTGCGGGTGCACATCGCCCACCTGCGCCAGAAGCTGGGGGATTCCGATCCGGAAAACCGCATCCTCCGCGCGGAATCCGGCCTGGGGTACAGGATTGCGGCGGACGGAGCTGAATAAATCTTTTTCCCATTTCCGCGGGCCGGGAAAGGCTGTGGCCTTCCACCCGTGGAAGCCGGGAAATATATTTTTTCATAACGGTTGCAGGGCATGGCTTAACTTCACGAAGGTCAATATGCTGTGTAGGATTTAGGACGTATTCGATACGTCTTTATGAAGATTACACACACCGCAAAAAACATAGGGGCCGCAGTTCTGGGCTGCGCCATGATGGCAGGAACCGTCTGCATGGGCGGGGAAACGGCCTCTCCCTCCTCTCCCTCCCTGGCCAACGCGCAGGAGGCCGCCATCCCTTCTACGGACACGGACTGGGCTTTCTCCCTTTCCGCGGGCTGGTCCAGCAGATACGTGACGGAAGGGCTGGACTGCCTGCCGGGCAGCGGCATCTGGGAAGTGGCTCCGAGCATCTCCTGGAAAGACCTTACGCTCAGCGCCTGGTACGCCGGGGGGGATTCCTCCAATTATGACGAGCTGGACCTGGTTCTGGGTTACGCCTGGAAGCTGGGGAAGTGGACCGTCAATCCCTGGTATGAGCACCAGTTCTATTTCACGCAGGACTACAACGTAGCCAATCCGGCCCTGACCGTCTCCTATGCCGTGACGGACTGGCTGACCGTGGGGGCGGAAACCCAGGTGAAGGTGGAACACCAGGATTTTGAAGCCTATTACAGCGCCTTTGTGCAACTGGAATGGTCCCCCGTGGAGAACGTGACGGTAACGCCCATGGCCAGGTACGGGTACAACGGCGGTTATAACGTGGACTATGACGACGGCTCCAACTGCATTGACTGGAGCCTGGGCGTGACGTGGCGGTTTGCGGAACATTATTCCCTTTCCGGCTCCGTCAATTATTCCCAGGCGGCTACGGTGCTGCGCCGCAGGGACGCCGGAGACGAGTTCTGGGTGGGCTTCCGCCTGGGCGTGGAATTCTAACGGCGTACTGGCGTCATGAAAAACGGGCTTCCAGAGGGAAATTAACAATTTCTTAATGTCCGGCAGCCCCTTGTTAACTACCCGGAATTTCCGGAACATGTATAAAGTTGCGTTATGTCCTCACACGACTTGTTAATCATTGTCCTATTCATAGGCATACTGGTCGCCTTCACTCCGTTGCTCGGGAAGTGGCTGGCGAATGTTTTACAGGGAAAGCGGAGCTGGCTTTCCCCGGTTCTTGGTCCCGTGGAGCGCTGCACCTACCGTGTGGCCGGCGTGGACCCCTCCCGCGAAATGGACTGGAAAAAGTATCTGACGGCCGTTCTTCTGTTCAACGCCGCCGGATTCCTCATCCTGTTCCTTTCCCTGCTGTGCCAGAAATGGCTGCCGCTGAATCCCGCCGGCACGGAAAACATGCGGTGGGACATTGCCCTGAATACGGCCATCAGCTTCATGACCAACACGAACTGGCAGTTCTACTCCGGCGAAGGGCCGGAAGGCATCAGCTACTTTGTCCAGATGACCGGGCTGGGCGTGCAGAACTTCGTCAGCGCCGCCACGGGGATTGCCGTCATGGCCGCCCTGATCCGCGGTCTGAAAAGGAAATGCGCCTCCACTCTGGGCAACTTCTGGGCGGACCTGACGCGCAGTACCTTGTACTTTCTGATTCCGATTTCCGTGGTCGTCGCGCTTCTGCTGGTCTCCCAGGGGGTGGTGCAGTCCTTTGACGGACCCGCCACCGTACCGGGCATGGACGGCGTGGAGCAGGTGATTCCCAACGGTCCGGCGGCCTCCCAGGTGGCCATCAAGCAGCTTGGGACGAACGGCGGCGGCTTCTTCGGGAACAACAGCACGCACCCCTTTGAAAACCCCACGCCGTTCAGCAACATGGTTGAAATGCTCTCCCTGCTCCTGATCGGCTGCGCCTGCCCGTATGCCTACGGCGTGATGATCGGGAAAAAAAGGCAGGGCTGGATCATCTTCGGCGCCATGATGCTTCTGCTTGTGACGACCATCGGGCTTTCCCAGTGGGCGGAACACACGGGGAACCCGCTGTTCCCCGGCATGGAAATGCTGGAAGGCAAGGAAGTGCGCCTGGGCGTGACGAACAGCTCCCTCTGGTCCGTGGCTACGACGGCCTCCTCCAACGGCTCCGTGAACTGCATGCACTGCAGCATGTCCCCGCTGGGCGGCGGCATTGCCCTGTTCAACATGCTGCTGGGTGAAGTGATCTTCGGCGGTCTGGGCTGCGGCCTGTACGGCATGCTGATGTTCGCCATGATCACCGTCTTCCTGTGCGGGCTGATGGTGGGGCGTACTCCCGAATTCCTGGGCAAAAAAATTGAAGCGCGGGAAGTGCGCTGGTCCATGGTGGGCGTTCTGCTGCCCGGCATAACCGTCCTGCTTATGAGCGGACTGGCCGCCGCTACGGAAGTGGGGCGTGAATCCATCTGCAATGCCGGACCCCACGGGCTGACGGAAATCCTGTACTGCTTCGGTTCCCAGGCCGGGAACAACGGCAGCGCCTTTGCCGGCCTGGCTGTGGGGGATACGCCTTTCTATTCCGTGCTGGGCGGCCTGGCGATGCTGCTGGCCCGCTTCGGAGCCATCATTCCGGTGATGATCATTGCGGGCAGCATGGTATCCAAGAAAACCGCGCCTCCGGCCCAGGGCACCATGGCGACGGACAACCTGATGTTCATGGTTCTGCTGGTGGCCGTGGTGCTGATTGTAGGCGCCCTCACCTTCTTCCCGGCCCTGGCCCTGGGGCCCATTCTGGAACATCTGCTCCTGTATTCGGGAACCATGCTGTAAGTAGCATTCACCAACAATCCAGATTTTACGATGATGAAAGAAGAAAAAAAGAATCAATCCTGGTGCAACGGGGCCATGCTGAAAACGGCCTTCCGGGATGCGCTGCGCAAATTTGACCCGCGTGCTTTATCCAAAAACTTCGTGATATTCGTCACGGCCATCGGTGCCCTGGTTGCTACGGTCGTCCTTATCCGGGATGCCGCCGCCGGGCAGCCTTTCGGCTTTACCCTGCAAGTCACGCTCTGGCTCTGGTTCACCGTCCTGTTCGCCAACTTTGCGGAAGCATTGGCGGAAGGCCGTGGAAAGGCCCAGGCGGACGCTCTGAAAAAAATGCGCGTCTATGTGAACGCCCGTCTGCTGACGGACAAGGGGACGGAGGAAATAGTCTCCGTTTCCGAGCTGCGCAAGGGGCAAAAAGTGCTGTGCGAGGCCGGGGACATCATTCCGCTTGACGGCGAGGTGATTGAAGGCATCGCCAGCGTGGACGAATCCGCCATTACCGGGGAATCCGCCCCGGTCATCCGTGAAAGCGGGGGAGACCGCAGCGCCGTAACGGGGGGCACCCGCGTGATCAGCGACGGCATCGTCATCCGCATCACGGCGGAACCGGGCAATACCTTCCTGGACCGCATGATCGCCATGGTGGAGGGCGCCAGCCGGCAGAAGACGCCCAATGAAATCGCGCTGGGCATCCTGCTCGTGGCGCTGACCATCGTCTTCATTGCCGTAGTGCTTTCCCTCCCAGCCATGGCCGGATACATTGAAGATTCCGCCCGGGCGCTGGGCTTCAGAGCGGATGGCCATATCTCCCTGCCCGTTCTGGTCTCCCTGCTGGTGTGCCTGATTCCGACGACGATCGGCGGCCTGCTGAGCGCCATCGGCATCAGCGGCATTGACCGGCTGGTGCGCCGGAACGTGCTGGCTACGTCCGGCCGTGCCGTGGAAGCGGCCGGGGACATTGATGTGCTGATGCTGGACAAAACCGGAACCATCACCTTCGGCAACCGCATGGCGAATGAATTCCTGCCTGCACCCGGCGTGGAGGACCAGCAGCTGGCGGAAGCCGCCCAGCTCGCCTCCCTGTCCGATGAAACGCCGGAAGGGCGCAGCATCGTAGTACTGGCCAAAAAGCAATTTGGAATCCGGGGCCGCCACATGGACGCGGACCACATCACCTTTGTTCCGTTCTCCGCTTCCACCCGCATGAGCGGCGTGGACATTGCGGCGCACGACGGCCAGCCGGCCGTTTCCATCCGGAAAGGCGCTGCGGAAAGCGTGGCGCAGTGGGTGAAGGACCAGGGCGGAGCCTTCCCGCAGGAGGTGGAAATGACCGTGCAGAACGTCGCGCGTGCCGGCGGCACGCCGCTGGTGGTGGCCCGGGGAAGGGACGTGCTGGGCGTCATTTACCTGAAAGACATCGTCAAGGGCGGCATTAAGGAACGCTTCGCCCGGCTCCGGGCCATGGGCATCCGCACCGTCATGGTGACAGGGGACAATGCCCTGACTGCCGCATCCATTGCGGCGGAGGCCGGAGTGGATGACTTCATTGCGGAAGCCACGCCGGAAATGAAGCTGGCGCGCATCCGTGAAGAACAGGCGGAAGGCCATCTGGTGGCCATGACCGGGGACGGCACCAACGACGCTCCCGCCCTGGCCCAGGCCGATGTGGGCGTGGCGATGAACACCGGCACGCAGGCCGCCCGGGAGGCGGGCAACATGGTAGACCTGGACAGCAACCCGACCAAGCTGATTGAAATCGTGGAAATCGGCAAGCAAATGCTGATCACCCGCGGCGCGCTGACCACCTTCTCCTTCGCCAATGACGTGGCCAAGTACTTCGCCATCATCCCCGCCATGTTTGCGGGCCTCTTTGTGGCTGACGGCATGGCCCGGGGGCCGCTTTCCGCCCTGAACGTGATGGGACTGCACTCCCCGCAGAGCGCCATCCTCAGCGCGGTGATCTTCAACGCCCTCATTATCGTGGCGCTTATTCCACTGGCCTTGAAGGGGGTTTCCTACCGACCGGCGGGAGCAGCCTCCCTGCTGAAGCGCAACATCCTCATTTACGGGGTAGGCGGCCTGATTGCGCCGTTCATCGGCATCAAGCTCATCGACATGGCCGTCACCGCCCTGCACCTCGTCTGAACAATTAAAAATCAACCTGCTGAATCATTATGAAATGGACATTTCCCAATCTGCGCCTGTTTCTGGCGCTGGCCGTCGTCACCGGCGGCATTTATCCCCTGGCTGTCACGCTTGTCAGCCTGATTCTGTTCCCCCATCAGGCGCACGGCTCCCTGATCCGGAATGAACGGGGGGAAGTCATCGCCTCGGAGCTCATCGCCCAGCCCTTCACTTCCGCCAGGTACTTCTGGCCCAGGCCCTCCGCCGGGGACTACGCCACCATGCCTTCCGGTGCCAGCAACCTCTCCTGGACTTCCGGAGAACTGGTCAGGACGGTGGCGGAGCGCAAGGCGGCCCTGCTGAAAGCCCACAACCTGCCGCAGGAAACGCCTGTTCCGGCAGATCTCCTGTTCGCTTCCGGAAGCGGCCTGGAATCCTGCATTTCCCCGGAAGCGGCGGAATTCCAGGCGGCCCGCGTGGCGGCGGCCCGCAAGCTGCCACTGGAAAAAGTGCGGCGATTGGTGGCGGAACACCTCATTCCGGGCGGCATCCTGGGGGAAAACGTAATCAACGTGATGACGCTGAACGCCGCCCTGGATACATTGCCCCCCAGTTAGTGGTATATAGTTGACCGTCCCGGTCCGGGGAATACCCTGGCGGAAAAATCGTCCGGCAGTTGTCCGGTGCCTTGGTTCCGCATCTTTCTCCGGTCGCCGGGGCGGATTTTATGAATGAAAGGGAGGAACTCTTCTCCAGAACCATGGGGCTATCTTTTGCCTTCCAGAAGAAACAGGGCCGCTCCGTGGGGATTGAGCCGCACCTTCATTTCCCGGTTTGCCGTGCCGGCGTTTTCCTGCTTCCACAAGTCGCGCGCGTTTTGCGGAGACTTCAGCTTGAGGCGGGAAAGGGGGACATGAATGATCTGGCCTTTATTGCTTTTATTGAAAAAGCCGACGGCGGTACGGCCTTCCCCCAGCGGTTTGATCCATACTTCTCCATCATCTTGGGACAGGACTTTTTCAGAAGGGCCGTGAAACGTCTGGTTGACGGCGATCACTTCCCGGTTGCACAGGATGCCCCGCGTGAAATCGTCCAGATGCTCCAGATCGCATGAAATAATCAGGGGGGCGGATATTATGGCCCAGAAGGACATCTGGAAATACTGCTCGTCCGGAGTCAGCCGGGTGGGGGAGAATGTGGTATTCGCCTTTCCGACCTTGCCCAGGCGGCCGATTTGAAGCATGTCCGGATCATTCCAGTGCCCCGGTCCGGCATAGGGCTGCCATTTCTCCTGGGAGGAAGCGATCTTCTTCAAACTGCCCCAGTGGTCTTCGATATCCCCCGTCGTGCGCCAGACATTGGCCGTTTTGCTGATGGGGCCGGCAATCTCGAACGGGGTGGAATTGGAAACGCTCAGCACAATATCCCTGCCGCTTTTTTTCAAATCCGCCGCGATTCTTTCCGTGCTTGGCACGTCGATCAGGTACCAGTCCATCTTGACGTAATCAAACCCCCATTCCGCCCACTGCCTGGCATCCTGGGTAATCATCCATACGGGGCCTGTTTTGGCGGCTCCCAGCCGCTGGGAACCCGGACAGCTCCCGAACAATTGATCGGGCTGCGGGCGTTTGTTTTCAGGAAGGGCCAGGGAGGAATAATCTCCCTGCGGATTGGGGGAAGTGCCTCCCATGTAGCCGGCGTAAGTTCCCATCCACGGGGTTGAGTAAATCCCCGCTTTCAGCCCCAGGCTGTGGATTTCACGGCACATGGACTTCATATCCGGAAAACGCTTGTTGGGCTGGATGGCGCGGTACTTGCCGCCTCTGGCGCCTTGCCAGCAATCGTCAATGTTGACATAGCGGTAACCGTATTGGGCCAGTCCGGAACTGATGAGCAGCCGGGCGGTTTTCAGGATATTTTCCTGGCTCACGCCGCCGCTGTAGGAATACCAGCTGCTCCAGCCCATGGGGGGAGTCAGGCACATCTCCTTCCCGATGCGGACAGTGATGGTCCCGTTCGCTTTGCCGTGGCTGTTGCTTATCTGCACGGGAAAGGCATAAGTTCCCGGACGGCTGATTTTACCGGTGATGACGCCGGTTTCCCTGTCCAGCTTCACGCCGGGGGGCAATTTGGCGGCGGCAAAGCTCATGGGGCGTTCTCCGCTGGCGCAGATGGCGAACTGGATGGGGGAGCCGGGACGTGCGCCAAAAAGCCGCGGTTCGTTCAGCACGGGAGCCGGTGATTCCGGCGGTGTCAGGCGGACGCCGGGTTCCGGAGCGGGATAGGGGGAAGGCATCTCCTTGCCGGAGGCTCCCGTTTGAACCAGGAGCAGGGCGGAGCATAGGAACGGAAGAAAAGAAAGACGGATCATTTTGGTAAAAAACTGGAGACAGAAAAAAGAAAAGGCCGGTAAAATGCGGGTTCTGTAAAATACGCCGGATGCACCACAATATTACAAGGAATTCGGAGGGTCAAAAAAAATTTGGATAACGGCAAAAATCCTGCTTTCCCATTCAACGGTTGGAGATATTCTTATGTCTAAATTACCAACATACCATGCTTAACAATCTAACAACAAAATTTCAGGAAGCGCTGATGCAGGCGCAGCAGACGGCAGGGCGGCTCGGGAAGCCGGAAATTTCCTCCCTGGACGTTCTGGTGGCGTTGCTGGAGCAGGACGGCGGAATTCTTTCCCCTATTCTCCGGAAGGCCTCTTGTGATCCGGGCCTGCTGTTGCAGGCCGCCCAGAGGGAAGTATCCCATGAACCCACCCAGAGCGGTGCTACCACGCAGCCCCAGATGGGTCGTGACCTGGCTACGGTGATGCACGCCGCCGAGGATGAACGCAAAAAGCTCAAGGATGACTACCTCAGCGTGGAGCACTTCATGCTGGGGGCTCTGGACACGCAGAACAAGGTGCACCAGTTGACGGACACCTTTGGACTGACCAAGGACAACTATCTGGCCGCCATGAAGGAAGTGCGCGGCAACCAGCGCGTGACGGACGACAACCCGGAAGGCAAATACCAGACGCTGGAAAAATACGGCACGGACCTGACGGCCCGCGCCCGCGCCGGCAAGATTGACCCCGTTATCGGCCGTGATACGGAAATCCGCCGCGTCCTCCAGATCCTTTCCCGCCGGACCAAGAACAACCCCGTGCTCATCGGGGAGCCCGGCGTGGGCAAGACTGCCATTGCGGAAGGCCTGGCGCGGCGCATTGTCAACGGTGACGTGCCGGAAAGCATGCGCAACAAGCGCATTGTGTCCCTCAACATCGGGTCCATGCTCGCGGGGGCCAAATACCGCGGCGAATTTGAAGAACGCTTGAAATCCTTCCTCAAGGAAGTGACGGACTCCAACGGTGAAATCATCCTGTTCATTGACGAACTGCACACCATCGTGGGCGCGGGCGCCAGTGAAGGGGCGGTGGACGCCTCCAACCTGCTTAAGCCCGCTCTGGCCCGTGGCGAACTGCGGACCATCGGCGCGACGACGCTGGACGAATACCGCAAGTACATTGAAAAGGATGCGGCCCTGGAACGACGGTTTCAGCCTGTCATGGTGTCTGAACCCAGCGTGGAGGACACCATCGCCATTCTGCGCGGCCTGAAGGAACGTTATGAAGTTCACCACGGCGTGCGCATTACGGACGCCGCCATCGTGGCTGCCGCCACTCTTTCCGACCGTTATATCTCTGACCGTTTCCTGCCTGACAAGGCGGTGGACCTGGTGGACGAAGCAGCGGCCCGGCTCAAGATTGAGCTGGACTCCATGCCCACGGAAATCGACCAGATCGAACGCGAAGCCATGCAGCTTGAAATGGAACGGCAGGCCCTGGTGAAGGAAGAGGATGCCGACAGCAAGGCGCGTCTGGAAAAAATCACCAAGGATCTGGCGGACCTGAAGGAAAAATCCGGCTCCATGATTGCCAAGTGGAAAAGTGAAAAAGACGTTCTGGACGCCGTCCGCAGGGAACAGGAAAAAATAGAGGCCCTCAAGCTGGAAAGCGAAAGGGCCAAGAGAATGGGGGATCTGACCCGCGCTTCCGAAATCACGTACGGTGAACTTCCGGAAGCGGAACGCGCCCTGACGGAAGGCAAGGAAAAGCTCAACAAAATGCAGAAGGAGGACGGAGGCCTGCTCAAGGAGGAAGTCACGGAAGGGGACATCGCCAAGGTGGTGGCCACCTGGACCGGCATTCCCGCCGCGCGCCTGCAGGAAGGGGAGCGCGCCAAGCTGGTGCATATGGAAGAACGCCTGGGCGCCCGCGTGATCGGGCAGAAGCAGGCCGTCAAGGCCGTGTCCGACGCCGTGCGGCGCGCCCGCGCGGGATTGCAGGATGAAAACAGGCCCATCGGCTCCTTCCTGTTCCTGGGCCCCACGGGCGTGGGCAAGACGGAGCTCAGCAAGGCGCTGGCGGAATTCCTCTTTGACAATGAAAACGCCATCGTGCGCATTGACATGTCCGAATACATGGAAAAGCACTCCGTGGCGCGCCTCATCGGGGCGCCTCCCGGATATGTGGGTTATGAAGAAGGCGGCCAGCTCTCTGAAGCCGTGCGCCGCCGTCCGTACTGCGTGGTCCTCTTTGATGAAATTGAAAAAGCCCATCCGGACGTCTTCAACGTGCTGCTCCAGGTATTGGATGACGGCCGCATCACGGACGGCCAGGGGCGTACGGTGGACTTCCGGAACACCGTCATCATCATGACCTCCAACATCGGCAGCCAGTACATCCTCAATGAATCCAACGCGGAACAGCGGGAAGCCAAGGCGATGGAAGCCCTGCGCGGCCACTTCCGCCCGGAATTCCTGAACCGCATTGATGAAATCATCATCTTTGACCGTCTGACGGCGGAGGAACTCAAAGGCATTGTGGACATCCAGCTCCAGCGCGTCCGCAAGCGCCTGGAAGCCAAGGGCCTGTTCCTGCGCATGACTCCGGAGGCTACGGCCCTGGTGGCGGACCATGGCTTTGACCCCGTCTATGGAGCGCGTCCCCTCAAGCGGGCCATTCAGCATGACCTGCTGGACCCCCTCAGCCTCAAGCTCCTGGAGGGCGACTTCCCGGAAGGGACGGAAATCGTGGTGCGGGAAAAGGGCGGCAAGCTGGACTTTACCAAGGAAAAGAAATAACTGAAAAGGCTGCTTTTCCGGTGTGCCGCCGGGAAAAACCATGAAGGGCGTTCCCTGGCAGGAACGCCCTTCTGCTATCAATCCACTCCCTGGCGGCTAAAGGAAACTGCCGTCTGGCCGGCGTGAAAGGAAAATCCGGGAGAGGAAACCGTCAGCAGCGGCGTCTTCGTAAAGCGAGCACGGCCAGCCCCAGCAGGGAAAGCGTGGAGGTGCCGGGCTCCGGAACCATCTTCCAGCCCATGGAACGCATCAATTCCATTTCTCCATCCGTCAGGGTACGGTGGTAGGTATCCGGCGAAATGGAATACTGCATGAGGGCGTCCGGATCGCTCGCGCTGTCGATGTGGGCCATGCTGGACCCTTGCTGCCAGGTGGCGGGGTTATAGGCGGTGAGCCCCGTATCGCCCAGGGACAGGGTTTCTCCAAGTGTAAATGCCGTATTCCCGTTTCCGGCCTTATTCACGATGGATTGGCCTTCCTGGTTGGTTAACAGGGAATCATACCTGGTGTACAGCATGGTGCTGTAAGCTGCTGAAGCATTCCCGGACTGGACCTGGAAGGTACCGGTTTGTGTCGCCAGGGAAAGAAACCCTGCGGCATGCCCTACCTCATGGGTCAGGATGCTTTGAAAATCATATTTTCCCGTATGTTCCGCCGATAAGGCGGCCTCGTAATAAAGAGAATTCAAATGAGAGGTATTGCACTGGATGTAAATATCGTAGCCCGTGGCAGTCCTCGTGCTCCCATCGCGCCAGACGGACTCCACCAGGGTGGAAACCTGTTGCGGTCCATTTGACTGGTAGTAGAAATAAGGGGAATAGGCGGAGGCCAGAGTGGAGGAATTGGCTCCGTCGTACCAGGTGAGGCCAACAGTAAGTGTTCTGCCCGGGGTGGAATTGATCAAGCTATCCCATGTGGTCAACGCCCGCATGGCAGCGTCTATCTGGCCTTGGTCCCATGTATGGGTGCTTGATGAATCAAAAAATCCCTGGTCCCCGGAATCCAGGAAGGTGCAGGAAAAAGTGGAGCCTATACTGGCTGTTTGTACAGCGGATGAGGAAGGAATGTTTCCCAGGCAGCAGGCAGCGCAGATAATTCCAATCCAGAATGATCTTTTCATAGATGGCAAAATAATAAAAACTTCCTATAGATAGCAGAAAAAATCCTTTCCGTCCATGGGAAAACAAAATGGTTCAGTCTCCTTTTCAAGGGAAGGAATGCAATGGAGGTGGGCGGAGGAAGCACCTGCGTTCAATAGCCCTTTTTTTCGTCCTGGCAGGGGGCAAAAAAGAGGAACTGTAGTTATTGCGGAAACATCACGGGAGAAAATGTTCAAAAAAATGGCACGAGGGAGGGGGAGTATGACAAAAGCCTAACT
>NZ_JABFCI010000215.1:0-214 GCF_017566105.1 Akkermansia sp. GGCC_0220 | reverse complement strand
ATGAAAATGAGTATGGCATAAAATATGACATTCCCCATGCACATATGTTTGTGATCGAAGGAATGGATAAGGTAAGAGATGTCATTGAAAAGAACCGGAAGCGAAAACTGACAAAACATAAAAAGTTGTCCAATAATACGAGCATCGAGATTGACAACTGTTCCCCATTGGAGATTTTGAAACTTCAGAAAAATCTGACTCAGATCGCAGAGAA
>NZ_JABFCI010000214.1:0-215 GCF_017566105.1 Akkermansia sp. GGCC_0220 | reverse complement strand
GGCAGGACGATCTCTCCAACCGGGATTTCCCGCAGTTCCTTTTTCATCCGGTGGGTGAAGCGGATTGTCTTTGCCGTACCGCCGGTTTCCCGTCCGTCATAGACAGCAATCACTCGGTCGGAGTGCTCTACCATATAGCGGTTTCTGTGGGAGTAGACGCTTGGGAGATATTTTTCCTGTATGACAACAACATCCGCACAAGCCTCCAGCAGTTC
>NZ_JABFCI010000213.1:0-215 GCF_017566105.1 Akkermansia sp. GGCC_0220 | reverse complement strand
CGGATATCCCCTGGAAAATAACGCTCAATGAGATAGCGATCATTACGATCCCTGTGACGAGGGTAAAGATCGTCTCATAGCGAAAGCGGGTAAATTGGATCCGTTGATCATTTCCAGTTTTGTGCAAAGAAAGTTTAGGCAAGGGAACGACCCCGGCAATGTCATCATCATCGATGTCACGGGCAATGTGGATCCCGATCATCAATAGTGAAGTC
>NZ_JABFCI010000212.1:0-215 GCF_017566105.1 Akkermansia sp. GGCC_0220 | reverse complement strand
CTGGTTAACAACGCAGGCGGCTATCCATCCGAGATCTATGACAAGGTAAAAAAGCAGGGCATCAAGATCTGGGAATGGTCCGAGGCCCAGTGGGATCAGATCATCAAGACCAATTTAAGAATTCCGTTCCTTTGCATCAACAAGGTAGTTCCGGTAATGATCAAGCAAGGAGGCGGGAATATCGTCAGCGTATCTTCCAGAATGGGAAGAATCGC
>NZ_JABFCI010000211.1:0-215 GCF_017566105.1 Akkermansia sp. GGCC_0220 | reverse complement strand
CTGGAAATCATCAATACCCCTGCTGACAACACCAGTACAAATAAAACAGCCGCTATCCCGTAGAAACTCATTATGGACGTATTCTTACTTTTTCCTGCAATCCCCATGACCGCCGTGTTTTCAGAGATACTTTCCTTCGGAAGCTGATATTGTTCCTGCAAATCCGACATGGATTTTTCAGCCTTGCCGGCATCCTGATACTGGATATAACAGAA
>NZ_JABFCI010000210.1:0-215 GCF_017566105.1 Akkermansia sp. GGCC_0220 | reverse complement strand
CAAACCCTTCATTCTTTTTACCTTCCCGGTCACGAGCGGCAACATATAATTTATAGTTTGAGATATGGGCACCCGTAACTTTAGCCGCTGTCGGATAATCGTATGTAGGGTAGCCACGATCTATCAATGTGGAAATAACCAGAAGATTGCCCACATGAGTTATTCCGGTAAGTTTGTAGTCCAGCCCTACTTTTTCGATTGCCAGTTTTCCATTC
>NZ_JABFCI010000209.1:0-215 GCF_017566105.1 Akkermansia sp. GGCC_0220 | reverse complement strand
CATCCACCAGAATCAACTTGTCCGGTCCGATGTTCTGGCGCACTTCTCTCAATAAGGCAGTCATGTTATCCTGATTGTAGAATAAGTCTGTACTACCACATTCGTGGTCGAAGTCGATTCCGTCATAGCCATATTTGTGGATGGTATCTGCTATAGCTTTCGCCACGGCAGGAATATTCTCCGCTTTGTTGGCAAAGCCGCCCGGAAGATTGCTC
>NZ_JABFCI010000208.1:0-215 GCF_017566105.1 Akkermansia sp. GGCC_0220 | reverse complement strand
GGAGAGGCCAAGCACGTTCCTCGTCCCCTCCGGCCGGGCATCGTCCACTCCGTAACGTGTAGAGTGTATATACCCGATATGCACACTATAAACAATAGATACGGAAGCGTCAAGACAGCGCATGCGATCAACTGCCGTCATTGACGTAATACGGTATTGCGCATCTATGCTCGATGAAGCGAAAGGAGCGTGTCATGGTTGCCGTCATCGACAAC
>NZ_JABFCI010000207.1:0-215 GCF_017566105.1 Akkermansia sp. GGCC_0220 | reverse complement strand
CCCTGCCGTCTTCCACCTGGTACACCTTGAACTGCTCCGTGTGGCCAAAGTGCTGAAACACGGTCCCGTTCTCATAGGTCACTGCGATTTTCACGATGAAACGCCTCCAATTTCTGCTTTTTGGGGCATCCGTGCCCCCGGCGGCGACATTCTCCACCGTCGCACAGGCGGTAATGCCCCCCCTCCACCGCCAGCGCCTTGCGCTCCACCAGGGC
>NZ_JABFCI010000206.1:0-215 GCF_017566105.1 Akkermansia sp. GGCC_0220 | reverse complement strand
ATCCTCCGTGCAGCCGATCGCTGCGTGCCTCGTCGCGGCGGGCGCGCTGTACACGCTGCGCAAACGACGCTATCTTTGGCTGACGTGCTCGTATCTTCTGGCATGCTGCATCTATTACGTTTCGGCCGTGGAGGGAGATACCCTGCTCAAACACGCGCTGTCGGGATTCTGGTACACCGATCCTTATCGCACCGCCGCACTGGCCGGGATACTGG